>CAIJOU010000236.1 GCA_903822375.1 Candidatus Hydrogenedentota bacterium | reverse complement strand
CTTCGGACCCAATACAGCGCCAAATGAAGGAGCTTGGCGTAAACCCCGCGCCGGGAAAGACCATTGCAAAAAAGGTGCGTGACTTTCTCGCGCCGTTTGGAATCTCCTTGCCACCTCCGCCAAGCGCAAGAAGGGGCGTGGCCCGTGCATCATGACCGGCAGACAAATTCTCCGTGCTCCGCCGCCGCGGCTGGCCGCCCTGATGCGCCCGGGCTTCGGGTCGAATGCAGGGACCCCCAAAACGGCGCGCGCGTCCTGGGGCATTCTAGGGGCCTTCTTCGCCGACAAAACCACACACCGCGCCGCTGTAATGCATGCCCTATTTGGGCAGACTGCCCACTGCACCCGGGAAAGGTTGCCGTTTCATCCGCCTGCAGAGCCCTTGGAAAACCAGCGACCAACACCATGGAGAGCCACACCCACGGAGGGCATGCGCATTGAGGCGCACCAAAACCACTACAGCGCCCGTGCCGATCCTTGGCGCCCTGGGTAAAGCGGCGGAGGTGGCTTCCTGCGAAATCCTGCGCGCGGCAGTGTCCAGAGTCCCCAAGATCCACGCCGACGCCATGAAACACTTGGTGCGCCTGCCGCTCGACCTCTCCCCGCTGCCGGTCAGCCTGGCCACCATGCTTGAGGAGTTGCGCAACACAGAAGCGGGGCGCGCATCCGCCATTCGGGCGCGTGTGTTCAAGTACTGCCCCCAGGTCGCCGATTCCGCGACCGCCTTGCAGCCGGCAAATCAGGCAAGGGCCATCCGCTCTTTCCTTCATCAGCATGCAGCCGAGGTGGCTGCGCAACGCATGGTTGAGACGCTGACCGTTCTCGGGTTTCCCCATCCGGAAACGCGGGCACGGCTTTCCGCCTTGGCGGCCATACTGGGTCTCAAACCATGAAACAATATCACCAAGAGCACAACGCCCCGAACGCCGCCACGTGCGGTAGAAATGGAGTCAACAATGCAAAGTCTTGAGAATCTGGAACGAGTGAAAGCGCGGAGCGCCGCGGCCGTCTCCGAAGTGGCCGACCTCCAATCAAGAGTCAACGCCCTGGCCAAGCAATGGCAGGACGCTGTTATCGAGGAAGATGCAAAGACCGAAATGTCTGTTGCCAAAGATCTCGCCTCAGCCCGCGCCGCACTTGATCTCGCCTCGACCCGCCTTCCCTTGCTCGCGCAAGCCGTCACCAACGCCCTACGGGATGCGGCGCCGGGACATGCCAAGGACATTGAACCGAAGTTGCTCGCGCTGAACGAGCAGGCGGCCACCATCGCGCTCCAGGTGATTGAGGATTACGGGCGCGCGTTGCAAGGTGCCAAAACAATCAACGCGCTCCACAAAGAGCACGCGAACATTCAGAAAGAAGTTGTCCGGCTCGCGCAAGATGCGAAAGTGCCGATTCCTGCAATCTCGCACAGCCTGTTCCGTGTCGACATGTCCGGTCTGAACTTTGTGTTCACGCCCGATTGGGCGACGCCTTCCAGTCGCCACTTGAACATCACGAAAGACAGGTTGATCCCCGAGAAGCGGGCGCCGAAGAGCAACGCCGAGGAGGTGGAGAAGTACGCCGCCCAGTGCGTGGCGGAGGCGCAGGGCACGGACGTGACGCTGAGCTACCAGATCGACGGCCCGCCCGGCAACGTCGGCAACGACCCGAAGAAGTTTGGCGAGCTGATGGCCACCGTCGGCAGCGTGCTGTCCAGCGTGATCGTGCGGGTCGCAAAGTTAGAGTATTGTGACAGTGGATCCACAGAGCGGACGTCGATCCGATTCGACCCGGCGACAAGTGTCACGCTACACGCCCAAGAGG
>CAIJOU010000235.1 GCA_903822375.1 Candidatus Hydrogenedentota bacterium | reverse complement strand
TGGTGCGCCGCAACAATGACACAGAAGTGTGGACCAAGCCGCTGGAAGACGGTTCACTGGCCGTCGGGCTTTTTAACCGCGCCGAAGCGGAACAGCCCGTGCAGGTGAAATGGGCCGAGATCGGCCTGAAGGGCAAGCAACGCGTGCGCGACCTGTGGCGGCAGCAGGATTTGGGCGTGTTCGAGGAGAGCTACAGCGTCCCGGTGGGCCGCAACGGCGTCATGCTGCTGCGGGTATGGCCGGAGAAATAGGCTGGTGGTGGGGATGCGTTGACGAAGGGCGATGGGACCCATGGACAGATGGGAAATATGGAACCAGGCGAAGTGAAACTTCGCGGGCAAGTGCGTTCCCAAGTGCAACTTGGGAACGAGAGAAAATATCAACCGCATACAATGGGAGTCAGGTCATGACGCAGTCCATATCGCGTAGAAGCTTCTTCAAGGGAACAGCCGCAGGAGCCGGGATTCTTGTACTGGGTGGTGCGGCGGTTGCCGCGGACAAGCCCATTCAGGGTTTTGAGGACACGAAGACTTCCACGGCAAAGGACAAGCAGTGGGCTCCCATATCGGACCGCAAGGTGCGCGTGGGTCTTGTCGGTTACGGGGTGTGCCAATTTGGCGCTGCCTTTGAGTTTCAGAACCATCCAAATGTGGAGGTGGTTGCGGTCAGTGACCTGATTCCTGAACGCTGCGCCGCCATGGCCAAGGTGTGCCGCTGCGAAAAGACTTACCCGTCGCTTGAGGAAATGGTCAAGAACGACACGATCGAGGCCATTTTCGTCGCCACCGACGCGCCGAGCCACTGCCAGCACTGCATTGAGGTGCTCAAACACGGCAAGCATGTGGCGAGCGCCGTGCCCGCCGTGTTTGGCAATCTTGAGGATGCCGACCGGCTCTTCGAGGCGGTCAAGGCATCCGGGCTCAACTACATGATGTTTGAGACGACCAGCTTTCACAACGACACCTACGCCATGCGCCAGATCTACAATGCGGGCGGCTTCGGCAAGATGCTGTACACCGAGGGTGAGTACTACCACTTCATGGAGACGCCCATCGACTCGTACAAGGGTTGGCGCATCGGCCTGCCACCGCAGTGGTACCCAACGCATTCCAACGGCTATTACACGGCGGTCACGGGCGGCAGTTTCACCGAGGTGTCCTGCATGGCGATGCCGAGCCTGATCCCCCAATTCCAGCCGGGCGCCAACCGCTATGAAAACGTGTTCGCCACTGAAATCGCCCTATTTCGCACGAGCGAGGGCGGCATGGCGCGCATGGCCGTCAGTTGGGACACGCCCGGACACGGCGGCGAGATGGGGCGTGTGCGCGGACAGAAGGGGTCCATGTGGGACATGACCTTTGAGGGTTCGGGCGACATTTCGGGCATCGCGCTCGAAAAGCCGCCGTTACCACCGGGCGTGAACGCAGGCGGGCACGGCGGGTCGCACGGCTATCTCTGCGAGGAGTTCGTGAACTCCATCCTCCAGAAACGCACGCCGTTGGTGAACATCGCCTGGGCGCTGAACATGACTGTCGCCGGCATCGTTGCCCACCAATCCGCCCTCAAGGGCGGCGAGTTGATGAAGATACCGCAGTACACACTCTAAACCGGGACAGAAATCGGGCTACTTTTGAGTTTCGGGCGGCTTGCCTTCTGCCAACTTTCCGAGCAGGTCGGTCGATGCGCGGACTATCTCCCCGCCGGACGCCGGGTCGAGAAAACTGCTGCGGGCCGTACGTATCTCGTAGCCGCCCTCGTGGAAGGCGGCCGCTGTGGGAACGTATCCGCAGTAGCCGTTTGCAAGTTCGGCGATAAGGGTTGGCTTCCACTGGGAGTCCTTTTTGATGGACAGGCCCAATGCGCAAAAGAATTCCGCAGGATTGGAGACGATGGCCGCAGCCCCGATTCGCAGCGCCTGAACCTCCACGTCAACCGTGGGCGACTTTGCCTTGATTGCTCGGAGCAGTCCGGCCTCGTTGCGATAGATCTCCTCGTGCCCGGTGCCCAGTCCCGTGGCCGGACGTTCGCGCGCCAGCAGTTCATCATCTGAGGCGGCAAGGTCGCGAATGGGGAGTGCAAGATGTCGGGAAGCGGCGGCGAGCGGCGCGTCCGCGGCGTATTCCATGCGCGCGAGCACCTTGAGCACCTCTGCGCCCACAGTCATGCCGACCCGCCGGCACCATGCCTCGCCGAATTCGGATGTCCGGGGGCTTCTGTTGTCGACCTGGGTCACGTCGCCGCAGGCTCCATTGAGCAGCACAACGCCCGCATCGACACCCAAGCCACCGCGCACCGTCTGGCGCAGATAGCACGGCCAGTCCGCCGAAATGAGGTTGCCGCCCATGGTCGTGCCGTGCAGTGCATAGTTCACCACGCAGCCCAGAACACGGCCCTGAACATCGTCCACCGCAATTACGGCCACTTCCGGGTCAACGGGTCCCGCAGGCTCGACAATGTCCGGGTTCATTTTTCCAGGATGGGTTCTGACCGTTCCGTCTTTCATTTTGAAGCGGCGGTTGAAGCCAACGGAGTCCTCCCGTCCTGACCCGGCACCGACACGGGCCTCGACCATGCTGTCATTGGCCCTTGCCACGGTGTAGGCGATGCGTTCCGCGACCAGCTTACAGTAGGCGGGGTCGCCCTCGACCCGAAAACAGTCCACGACGGGCCCCCCGTTGTGGGTGTGGCTGGCCGCGACCATGATGTTTTCCGCCGGCATGCCACAGCGCGCCTCGGCCTGGGCGCGGGCCGCGCTGACCACTTCGGCGGGGATCATGATGAGGTCGACGCCCACGACGGCGAGTTTCTCGCCCGCCCTCTCAAAACAGGCCGCCTCGACCCAGAGGGGATCGTGAACGCCTTTGCTGAAGGACTTCTCAAAGCCGCCGGGCACCTCCGCACCAACGGGAGGCGTTATGTCCGTTCGGGCGAAACCGGCGCGCAGGACGTTCCGCGGCGTGGAAGGCGCTGCCGTGCCGCCGGGGTCCGCGGCCACCGCAATCGACGCAACGGCAAGAACACCCAGCACGAGATGGAATACTGACAACCGCAGGGTTCGACTGTTTGAAGCTGCCATGGTCCACTTCCTTTCCTGAAAAGCACTGGAACATCCCAGACCCAACGTCAGCGACCGTTCCACCTGTGGAACATTGCCGCGGTCCGTTCGTGCCCGAATATGCGCGACTTCATCGTCTCCCCATTGTACTGCAACTGGCGGATGCTGCGCCGCACCGATGCAATCCCGTCTAACGCCTGTCAGTGCCTTTGGTCGGCCAGTTGACGAAATCGCGCCGCAGGACTAAAGTGGTATGTATCGAAGTGCAAGATCCACCTGATGGACCTGTACCGACCGGAGGGTGCATTGATGCCGAAGAAACGGGGATTTGGATTCAGTCTTGTGGAACTGCTCGTCTGCGTGGCCATCATTTCCATCCTGGCGTCCATGTATATGGTTGCTCTGGCCAAGGCGCGCCGGAAGGCGGAGGAGGTGGGGGTCAAGGAAAGCTTTCGGCAGGATTCCATCGGGCGCATGGCGGACAACGCCAATATCGCGAGGGTGGTGGAGAACATGCCGACGGACCGCGGTTTATTCAGGGATGCATTCCGAAAGCAGATGATGACATCCAACGGGCCGTTTTGGGCCACCGAAGTGCTGTGTGAAATCGAGGATGAAGGCGCTTTCAAGGCGTACTGGAACACCGTGATCAATCCGGCCGCAGAGGGAGTACTGGAGTATCGGAACGGCATGCTGGTGGCCCTCGACGATACCGGCAAGGAATTCCTGCTCAAGATGCACACACCTATGGGCCGTGTCGGTCCTTCCGTGCCCATCAGTTGGGAATTCCTGTCCACGGACCTGAGCGAGACAAGCTCCGGCACCCTGGGCACCACCGTGCGCTACAGCGACGGGCATGTCGAATATGTCCGTTACCCGGGCGACTATCCGGCATGCAGAAGCGTGGCCGAACTTTCCCATCTTTTCATGAAAGGCATCGCCGACCAGTCGACCAATGGATAGGCGTCACTTTTGCCCGCCCGCCGCTTCCAGCAGTTTCAACCTGATGTCCTTGAACTGCACCTTCATGGGGGGACCGCTGTGAAGTTGAAGGGCCAGAATGCCGGACAAGTCCCGCTGGGCGGGATCATTGTCGACCACCTCGGCCACCAGGCGACCGTTGACCTTGAGCGTCATGGTGGTGCCCTTGCAGAGGAGATCGTACTCGTGCCATTGGTCGAGACTGAACCGGGCCGCTCCCGTGGCACCCTCTATCGGGGTGACGGTCTTCTGGCCCGTGGCATCGAAGACCGTACGTTCCCCGCGCCACGCCAGTGTCTCGCGGCCGTGTTCGTCATAGAGTCGGACGCACCAGGGGGTATTGGTGTTATTGTCCACCTGATAGCCGCGGCAGTCATCGGTGATCTTGCCGTCAAAGATCTCGCTGCGGTATTGGAAACCGCAGTTGACATCTTTGTCGCTGAGCACTCGATGCACGAGTTTGAGTTCAAAATCACCGAGCTTGCCGCCCTGGTAAACGAGGTAGTGATTCCGCTCGGTGGAATGCTCAGTAGTGATCTTGGCGGTGATGGCTCCGTCTTCCACGGACCAGAAACTCATATCGGCCGCCTTCCATCCATCCAGTGTCTTTCCATCAAAAACAGATACAAACCTAGGATCAACAACGAGTGGCGGCAAGGCATCCGGCACCACTGCAATGTCTGCTGCAACTGCTTTGGGGGACATATCCTTCGCGACAACTTTGGTTTCCGTGGAGCATCCACCCAGATACATGCAGATTAATACAGATACAACGCACCATATAGCGCGTATTTTCATTAAATACTCTCCCGGTCAGGTTCAGCCCTATGCCTCGTAGACCATCTTGTAGCCCATGGCATCCGCCAAGGCAATGACGGGTTCCTTGAGGTCACCGTAAGCCGTGACGCGGTGCCATCCCCAGTTGTCCCACTGCGTGAAAAGCTTCTCAATGTCACCGGCCGGGTCGATACAAAGCTTGGTTCGGCAGGCACGGTCATCCGGGTCATTCGCCACGGCCTTACCCTGATGGAACAGGATTTCCTTACGTCCGTTGTCCGCCTCAATGGTGGTGGTCATGTAGCCAAGCGGCAGCACGGACCGTACTGATGCGCCCTGCCTGTCCTCCGAATGCGTGAGAATCTCGAAGGGATTGGTGGCCCCTTCCGGACCAAAGGCGCGGTTCGGGGCAACGCAATGGGCATAGATGATTTGCCTCTTGGCCGTATCGACGACCGGGTCGGAAATGAATCCGGTGCGTCCGCCGGTTATGGCCAACCACATCAGCATGGTTGCCGTGGAACGGACATCGCACTCGCACGCGCCGACCAGGCCCTCGTTGCACAGTTCGTGGAAGCCCAGGCACGGATAGGCGTGAATGTGGCCGCCGTAGAAGCCGCCCAGGCAATTGACGGTGATCGCGTTGGCGTCATGCTTCTTGAGCACAGCCTTCATGCCGAGGTACATGGCGGCGGAGGTTGCCAGGGTTTCATCCGAAACGCCATCGACCACAGCCGCAGTCTTTTTCCACCTGTCCGCAATGGCTTTCGACTCATCCTTGTCGGCGTTCTTCCATGCTTCGTTCAATTCCGCAAAGGCCACCTTCACAACGGGAATGCCGTTGAACGGCTCATCATCGCCCAAGGTCTGGTCGCGCACGGCAAGGATCTTGGAGTCCTTCATCAGTTTCAGGGTATCCCCGGTGGAATTGACCTTCACCGTGTCGGGCGAGCAGGCAGAATCGCCGGGCTTGGGCGTGGCGGCCAAACGGGCCTTGGTCGTGGCCATGGCAAACTCGGCGGCTGAGCCGCCCTTCTTGATGATGTCGAAGCACTTGACCGCCGCAACGAGGTCATCGAGATTGGACGACGCGACGAAGCCGACGTTCGGGGTTTTGTCGCGCAGGAATTTGGCCATGTAGACGAGGAAACCACCGCTGCCGCCGTACTGGAAGTCGGCGTAGAGAACCGGCTTGCCCGTGGCGGCGACGGTTTGTATGACCCGGTTCCAGCAGTTCATCTGATAGATGATGTAGCCGTCGGTCTTCTTGGCGTCATCCGCTTTTACAATCTTCTTGGCATCGTCCTCCCCGGTTGCCAGAACAGGGATGAATTCGAAGTCCGGGCAGGCGCTGCTCAACTTGGCGTTTATGCGGTCCATGACGGGGCGGAAGTCAAAGCCCACATTGGGCCAGTCCGGGCCGGACTGCTTTTCGCCATGCAGGGAATAGATGACCTTGAGCTTCATTTTGGCGCCGTCCTGCGCCGCACGGGCCGAACCGGATGCCGTGAGCAGGCCCGCCGCACCCGCGCAGGCGGCGCAGCCCGCCGCAAGAAACTGCCGCCGATTGATTCCGCAGCACGCACACCCTGTCCGATGGTCCGCAACGTTCATGACTGTATCATCCTCTTTGGTGGGAAATTTAAGGCAACAACCCGTCTACTGTACCGCAACGACCCCGTTTTGTCCAGAGCCGGACGCGAACGGGCTCGTTCTCGAAAGGGATTTACATTTTGTCGCGTTGGTGCGATAATCATAATCGGCATTTCGCAGAGAGAGGGAATGGTATGAATTTGCATTCTGCCGCCCGAGCTTTCACCGCCATGGCAAGCCTGCGCCGCCCCGCGGCGCTGGGATGCGTGCTGTCTATCCTCACGTGTCTCGCCGGTTGTCCGGCAGGCAACGTTGCCACGTCACGCGTGATGGTCCCCATGACCGACGGCGTCAGGCTGGACACGCTCGTAGTGCAGCCCGCAGGTGCCGGGCCATGGCCGACCCTGCTCTTGCGCACCCCCTATCCCCAGTTGCAGTCTTGGCTGTACACCGACTGGGCCGAACGAGGCTATGCGGTGGTGGCACAAAACACCCGGGGCCGGTACAACTCAGAGGGCAGCGATCTGGCGTTTGCCGGGGACGGCTGGGGCACGCCGGCACTGGGCAATCACCACGACGGACTGGACACGGTGAACTGGATCCGCGCCCAGACTTGGTCCAATGGGCGGATAGGGACTTACGGCAAGTCGGCGGACGGCATCACGCAAAACCTGCTGGCGGGCGCCAACCCGCCCGGACTTTGTGCGCAATGGATAGAAAAGGCCCCCATTAACCTGTACGAAAGCGCCGTCTTCCACGGCGGCGCCTTCCGGCAGGAACAGGTCCTGGGGTGGCTCCGGCTGTCCGCTTTTGACCCTGAATCCCTGTTGTTGTTCACCGCACACCCGCTGGAGGACAGCCTTTGGGACGGCTTCAACATAGAACCCCGCCAGAACTTGCGCCGCTGGCCTGTGGCCGTTGAATCCGGCTGGTACGACACCTTTCTGCAGGGAAGCCTGGACAATTACGTGTCGATTCGCACAAACGGCGGGCCTGTGGCGCGGGAACAATCGAAACTGGTCATCACGCTGAGCGCGCATGTGGCCAATCTTGGTGAATTTGCCTGGCCTTCCGCAGCGAAGGAAGTGCCTGCCGAATACACCATCGAACGGTTTCAAGAACGGTACCTGAAGGGAATTCCCAACGGCTACGACACCCTGCCGCGCGTGGCCTACTACCAGATGGGCGACATGCAGCATCCCGAGGGTCCCGGCAACAAATGGTGCCATGCGGACGACTGGCCCGTTCCCGCCACGGAAACCGCCTTCTATCTGCACTCCGACGGTGCTCTGAATGAGGAGCTGCCGACAACCAACGCCGCGCCCGTCGCATTCCAATATGATCCCGAGAATCCGGTGCCCACCCTTGGCGGGGCAAACCTTGTGCTCCCACAGGGCAATTTTGACCAGCAAATCATCGAAGACCGACCGGACGTGCTACTTTTCGATTACGGTCCCCTCACCGAACCCCTGGCAATCACAGGCCGCCTTTGGGCCACCATTTATGCCTCATCGGACCGTATTGACACGGACATCACCGTGAAACTGACGGACGTGTACCCGGATGGGCGGTCTATAATTCTATGCGACGGCATCCGCAAGGGCAGGCATCACCTCCGCCTTGACGGGGCGGACCTGCTTACCCCGGGCACGGTCTACCCGTTCCCGGTGGACCTCTCCTCGACCGCAATGGTCTTCAATACGGGCCACACCATCCGCATAGCCGTATCTTCAAGCAATTCGCCGCGCTATGCGCCCAACCCGAACACCGGCGGGCCCATGAGTCCGTTTGACCCCATCAATCCGCAAGTGGCGACCAACACGATCTACATGGACGCCGAGCATCCATCACACGTTGCGTTTCCGGTGGTGCCGGTGGAGTGAAGGGCGGGCATGTGAAAACGCTCTACTCCGCGGCCGCGAACCGGTAGCTTCCTGAGGCAATTTCGTATTCCGCAAGACCGGCCTCGTGTTTTACCAGACGAACGTTTTGCGCCTCGGCAACAGGGTGTCCGCCCTCATGCACTTCCTTGGGACCTGCGGCGGGGATGCGCAACAGGGCCGTGGTGTTCGCGGGAACCTCAACGGTGACCTCCAGCTTCTTTCCGTCGCGCCGCCATTCACTGGCGACCGGACCGCGGATGGTGTCGTAGGTCGCCTTGGCCCAAGTGAGCCCGTCAACGGGGCGCGGGTCGATGATGATATGTTTGAATCCCGGCTGTTCGGAGTCGGGCTTGATGCCGCACAGACCGCGGGGGAACCACTCCCCCGCCGCCAGCAGTGTACTGTGAATGCGTGAACGTTCGCCGTCCCAGCGCTCCCACAGGGTGGTGCCACCCTGTTCGAGCATGTATCCCCAGCCGGGATAAGTTTTCTGGTTGGTCATGAGATAGATCAGGTCGTCACGACGTGCATCGTTCAGACAGCGCAGGAGAAACATGGAACCGTGCATGCCCGTGTCAATGTGGCCGCTGTTGGTTTCGATGATGGTCTGTTCGAGATTCTTCAGTACGGCGGGGCGCAACTTTTCGGGCACCACACCGGACAACAGGGCAAAGGACAGGTAGGCCTGGCCGCCGTCGACGTAGCTGTTGGTTTCGGGCTTGAACCAGCGCTCATGCGCGGCACGCCGAATCGCATTGGCCTGTTCCGCGTAGCGGGCAACGTCGGGCTGCTCACCGAGGACTGCGGCCACCTTGGCCACATGGTCGGCAATGTAGGCATAGAAACAGTTGTTGAAGAAGGTACGCCACTCTTCCGGTGACCACGGCCCGGTGCCCTGGTCATGGCCGGGGGCCACCCAGTCGCCGAGGAAACCGTAGTCCTTGTGGCCATAGGGCTTGAGCAGGCCGTTTTCTGATTTGGAATCAAGGAAAGCGACATACTGCTTCATTATGGCGTAGTTGTCTTGAAGTACGCGCCGGTCACCATAGTGCTGATACAGGTCCCAAGGCAGGAAGACGCAGATGGCGCCCCAAGTCGGGCCGCCGCCCGCGGGGTGGGGATAGGGGGCGATATTGGGCAGTTCGCCCGTCTTCGGGTCCTGCACATCACGCCAGTTGCCGAGCCATTTCGTGTAGAGCGCGCCGAGGCCAAAGCCGTAAAGCGCGGTTTTGCTCGTGATCTGGCCGTCGCCGCCGTAGCCAAGCCGTTCGCGATGCGGACAATCCACCGAGACGCCACCGGCCGTGACGCAGTCGAAGGTGTACATGGTGGTTTTGTAGATGTTGTTCAGAAGGTCGTTGGAGCACTGGAAGGTGCCGCGCAGGGCATAATCGGTCCGCACAAAGAGAGCTCTTATGTCCTCCGCCTTCGGTTCTTCGGCCAAACCGGTCACCTTCACGTAGCGGAAGGCATGATAGTTGAACCGGTTCCGGAAGACCTCGACACCGCCCGAACGGGGAATGTATTCGTCGCGCTGGTGGAAATCGACCCATTCCTTGTCGGTTTCATTCCAGCGCTCAATGAAGGACATGCGGACCGGTTCGCCCGCCGTACCCTTCAAATGGAATTCAACCATGCCCGTGAGGTTGCGCCCAAAGTCGACCAGATATTCGCCGGAGGCGACCTCGGAGATATTGACCGGAACAATCGTCTCCGTGATGCGGTTTGGTTCCATCATCATGGCGCACAAAGCGGCCTTCGGCGCCTCCACGGCAACGCTCTTCGACCAGCCGGAATCATCCAACTCCGCAGTGTCCCAGCCGGGCAGTTCGGCCTGGGCATCATAGCGTTCGCCCTGCAAGTTGCCCTTGTGCACATTGCCCAGTGCCTTGACGGGACTAGCATGCAGCTTCCACGTTTCGTCGCTGCCCACGCGGACAACCGCACCGTTGTCCAGCGTCACTTCCAACTGCACGCGCGCGATGGGACCGGGATGGGTCACACCGGGGAACTCGGGACAATACCAGCCGCGACCGAGCCATACGCCAAGGCAGTTGGCCCCAGCCTTGACCGTATCGGTCACGTCGTAGGTGAGGTAATAGGCGCGCTTGTTGTAGTCGCTGACGGGCGGACTGCACACGTCATCGCCGATGGCCTTACCGTTGAGATGCAGTTCGTAATAGCCAAATGCCGCGATGTGGATCGTTGCGCGCACCGGTTTGGCCTCAAGGTTGAAGGTGGTGCGCAAGAACGGGGCCGGGGCATCCACCGACTTCGAGTAAGCATCGGCGGCCTGACCTATCCATTTCGCCGCCCAGTCACCAGATTCCAGCAGGCCCATGGTCCACGACGCCGTTTCGCTCCAGGGGGATGCCTTGCCGTCCTTGTCCCACACGCGCACTTTCCAGAAACAGGCCGTACGGGAAAGCAGCGGTTTTCCCGCGTAGGGAAGGAGCACCGTCTCGTCGGAAACGACCCTGCCCGTGTCCCACAGGTCGCCCGTATCGGCGTCCAGTGCCTCACGGGTTGTGGAGACGAGGATTTGGTACGCGGTCTGTTTCTGGCCGCGCTGTTCTGAAGTGACAATCCAGCCCAGCCGGGGCGTGGGCACGTCAATGCCCAGGGGATTGACCAGATACTCGCAGCGCAGACGGTCCACGGTCAGTCCTGGGCTCGCTTGGGCCGAAGCTGGTGCCGTGCAAAGCAATGACGACAGGGCACAAATGCCAAAGAGGCAGAAGACCGCACGCCGACGACGTGTATTTCCGATTGTCATAAACAGGCTCCCAGAGTTTCAGTCCGTTTGGTCTTTGCATTGTCGCAGAACAGCGGGGCCATTTCCTACCTGCGCGGCCAACCGGGGTCGGCGCGACCCGAAGCAGATACAGCGGCGGACGCATGGAACTTATGGGTCGAATGTGAAATACGGGACCCATGGGAGAAGCCGCGATGAGGGCCCGCATGTTCCTAACAGATTTTGGCAGTCTTCCAAGAAAGCTCTGGGCAAAGAAAGGAACTCTGAAGAAATGCCAATCTGGAGATTGGCGTGTCCAAGGGAGAAAGCGCCCGCCGCGAGCGGTGGTCTCAACAACGCGAACGGCGTGTGTGTTGCAGTCTTGATGATTCACTACTATGTAGTCGGACACACAACGTACCGGAGTTCGCCATGAACGTGAAACCGAAATCCAACTGGACCTATAGCCAGTGCAGCGCAAAGACTTACGGCTTGCATGCAACTTGCATGGGTGCAGAACACCCAAAACACAGACCTTTTCCGTACAAATTTCCGTGAGCAGATGCGGCTACCAGAGACGCGCCGGGGGCACGGGGGAGCCGCCAGAAAATCCTGGACATGAACGTGAAGTTGGCGGCAACGCGCAACAAGGCGAATCTGATGGTCAAGGCAAAGGACGCATGAGTGGTCTGAAACCCTCATGCACAGGAAATTCAGGTTCTGAAGATTCCGGCCACTCCTGACAAGCCGCGCTGGAACGAGAGGTTCACCCACGATGCCGGAGCAAGCATTGTCTCCTGCCGCAACATGCCCCGGACGAACGGGAGGTGTGGATCTGTTGAATAACCCCAACTGTCTCATGCCGCGGTCCTTTTTGCATGAAAGATGAAGTCATTGCAGTCTCTTTTCATGCACAGCTTTCCAGGCAATCTCCAAATGGTTTCATCAGCTAAGACTTTTGCCAGCCTCTTGAGGTTCAGCGGACACGCCACAAACAGGTCTTCCTGCCATCGGTCCTTGCCGCCAAGTATTGCATATCCACTTTGTTATATTTTATTATATTACAACTATATAACATACAAGAAGTTTTCAACAGGTCCCTGCTTACGTTTGAGCTTGAATCCCATGCTTGTAGGTTCAAGGATGCCCTGTCGGACTGCGCCTGCGTGACATGTCTATTCTCCTGAGCGTCCAACTATTCCCCATTCTGAGAAAGGGGGACGCTTCCGAATGGCGCTTACCTAAAGAAGAACCCGTCTGTTGCGCTCTTTCGGTGCTTGTCGTTTCCTGAGTTCCCTATTCCCGGGGCGTTGCCCCGGGCTG
>CAIJOU010000234.1 GCA_903822375.1 Candidatus Hydrogenedentota bacterium | reverse complement strand
CGCCGTCAAGCTGATCGACTACGACGGCATGTGCGTTCCGCTTTTGATTGGCCGCTTCGTTCTGGAGGGGGGCCATCCCAACTACCAGCACCCGCAGCGCGTCCAGCAGTACAACGAGCGGCTCGACGAGTTCTCCGCGCTGATTGTCCTGGCGGCGCTGGTCATTCTTGCGGCCTATCCGGACCTGTGGGATCGGTACAACCTCCAGCGCAACCTGCTTTTCCAGGAATCGGACTTCAAGGACCCGGAAAAGTCGGCGCTCTTCGCCGAACTCGAGATGCTTGAGGACCCCGCCGTTCACATCGTGACCCAGGCGCTGCGGCGCGCCTGCATTGCGCGGAGCACCGATGACATTCCGAGCTTTGACGCCGTGGCCGGCGCGCTGGGGCTCTAACACCCCGGCGATGGAACGGTCAGGAACGTCCAGACCGGGCCCGAACCAAGGAGACCTTTATGATTCTGCTTTCCCTTGTGACAACGCTGCTGATCAGCGGTCTCGGCGCGGAACCGTCGCCGGGCGAGCACCGCGCCAACGTGCCGATTACCGTGGAGGACAACACATGGCTGCTGCATGTGCCCCCATCACACAAGGGACCGGTGGAACTGCACTTTGTGGACAAACCGGCGTCAGTTGCCGAGCGCGCCACCGGCAAAACGCTGCCCTTCACGCACGACGCAGGCACGGCGACCATTGAGCCGCCCGCGGTTCTGTCAGCGGACGACACTGTCATTGCCGTTTCCTGGAAGAATGAGCGCTGGGACAAGGACATGCAGGCCTTTGCCGAACGTGACCGGCAGCAACCGCCCAAGCAGGGCGGCCTCCTCTTTGTGGGCAGTTCGACCATACGCATATGGAATCTGGACGAGTGCTTTCCCGGCCTGAACGCGTTGAACCGGGGTTTCGGCGGCTCGCAGTATGCCGACGCGGTTTACCATTTCGCGCGGGTCATTCTGCCCTACCGGCCCGCGACGATGGTCGTCTACGACGGCGACAACGACATCGCCGGCGGCAAGTCCCCCGAATGGGTGTTTGCGGACTTTGAGACGCTCATGCGCAGAACCCGCTTCAACCTGCCTGAAACGCGCATTATAATTCTTTCCATAAAACCCAGCATTGCCCGATGGCCCCTGTGGGACAAGATAAAACAGACCAACGCGATGATGGAGGAATATACCAGGAAGCAGGACAAGATGTTCTTTGTGGATATGACCGCCACGCTGCTGGGTCCGGACGGGAAACCGAGGGCGGATTTGCTGCAGAAGGACGGCCTCCATCTCAATGCGCAGGGATACGGGTTGTGCTCGGCCCTGCTCAAGCCCCTGTTGCAGGGGGCGGGTGGCTGAGCCGTTGCGGGAGGGACTCCCAAGGCGTCGTCTCCGTGAAAATATGTGTTGCGTTTTGGCAGATTTATGATATACTGTCAGGCGTTTCTTGGGCGGCCACTGTCTGGCCCGTCCGAAATGGCACGTCGATCAGCTCCTGAGGTGTACGCGATTGAGTAAAGTCCCGGCCCCGTTAGCGCTGAACCGACTGACTTAGACCCTGGGCGTAAGGCCCAAACAGAACAAGGAGTTGATCAGGTATGAACATTTTTGTTGGCAACCTCTCTTTCAGCACGAAGGAAGACGGCCTTCGCGCCGCCTTCGAGGCGTACGGCCAGGTTTCCTCAGCCCGCGTCGTCACCGATCGTGAGACGGGCCGTTCGCGCGGCTTCGCCTTCGTCGAGATGGCGAATGATGCCGAAGCCCAGGCCGCGATCGCGGCGCTGGACGGTCGCGAGATGGACGGCCGCGCGCTGAAGGTTAACGAGGCGCGTCCGAAAGAAGAGGGCGGTCGTGGCGGTTCGCGCGGCGGCGGCGGCGGTTACGGCGGCGGCGGCGGACGCAGCGGCGGCGGCTACGGCGGCGGCGGCTCGCGCTACTAAGCCACCGGCTTAAGCAGCAATTCAACCGGCCGGATACCTGCAAGGTGTCCGGCCGGTTTCTATTCTAACGAATGGCGGCGTTCCTGTCCGCGCATACCACGCGGAAGCCCACGTCAAAAACGCTCTGCCAGGGTGCGTAGTGCTGGCGGAACGCGCTGCGCGCGCGCAGCGGGCGGTCGTACCAGGAACCGCCGCGCACCGCACGGTCCGCCTCGCCGGCGGTGCCGTTGCGGCCGTCATCCGCGCGCCAGGGGTAGGGACGATAGGCGCTGCGCGTCCACTCGGCAACGTTGCCGTGCATGTCGAAGAGTCCCCAGGGATTGGCGGCATAGCCGCCCACGGGCGCGCTGACCCGGTGCCCGTCATCCACCGTATCCACGGCGGGCCGCCAGGGATCAATTGCGCCGGAGGGCAGTTTCCACGGGTCATAGGTGTCCACGCGGAACAGGCAATGGTCGGCCAGGTTTGCGTTGGTTTTGAAGTCAGCGTCCACATTGCCATACCAGAGGGGGGTGCCCGTTCCGGCGCGGCACGCATATTCCCACTGCGCCTCGTCGGGCAGCGTGAACTGTCCGCCGCTCTTTTCGCTCAGCCACGCGCAAAACGCCATGGCCTCGTTCCACGACACGCGCGCAACGGGCTGTTTGGGCCCGTTCAACGGATAACCCCGCTCCTCGACGCTGAACTGGAGAAAGTCGCCGTTTTCGATGCGGCTGTCATGGGCCGGGTCGAAGCGTGCGTACTGTTCGTTGGTCACTTCGGTGACGCCCATCCAGAACGGGTCGGCAACGAGGGTGTCCGTCGCGGGCGCCTCGTCCGGATAGCCGTCGTCCGAACCCATGCGGAACGTCCCGGCGGGAAGCGAGGCCAGTTCCAGGGCAACGCCGCCACCCAGGTCCACAGTACGCCGCCCGCCGTCCGGTGTGGCAGACACCGGTAGAGGCGTACCCGGCGCCGAAGGGGGCGGTATGTCCGGGATGGAGGCGGGGGGTGCGGGCGGCTTGCCGGCGAAGGGCGTCAGGTCCAATATCGCCTCCGGGTCGATGGCTCGGTTGGGTGCATATTTCGTCGCCATGGCCATGCGCCGGTCCCGTTGGTTCGCGATCTTGTCCATGCCGACAATCTCGTGCCAGGTGCCGTGCGCCGGGGTGTTGAGGTCAACCCAAGTGATGAGCCGGTCCCAGGATTCGGCGTCGAGCACCACGCCGTGGTGGCCGGCGCGCAGCCGTTGCACCAGTTCCATCGTGCTCGCGTGGAAATCCATCGGCGTGAGCATGTGGATGTCGCTTTCCATGCTCGGGCCGTGCACATAGCGCCGCAACGCCAGATAGGACGGCGGGAAATGGGAGCCGTCATTGTAGGCCGCATCGTTGGCCTTGGTGCGAACATCCGGCAAATCGCGAAAATCGGGAAGCGACGGCCTGCTGCCGTCGTGGCAGCCGATGCAGTGGCGGTTCAACACGGGCTGCACCTCGCGCCGGAACGAGAAGCCGCGTTCCGGACCGTACCATGGCGTGATGACCGAGGGGGCGCGCCGCGAGGCCAGCGCCGCCTTCGCGGGCGGCGGCGTGTTCTGCTTTTCATGGCAGCCCGCACAGGAGAGCGTTTCGCCGGGCATGGCGGTCATCCAACTGCGCATCAGCTGCATCGCCTGGCCCTTGTCGTCCAGCGGCTGTATCGAGAGGGGCGTGTTTGCGGGCACGCGGAAATAGGCCGAGCCGTCGGGCTCGACCGGAACGGTGCCGACAATGCGCTTGATGTCCCAGGGGCCGTCCAGACCAACGCGGTTAATCTGGCCGCCGACGCCGTGATAGGCGAAGTTGTAGGTGAAGAGGCGCAGCTGTTTGACTGAGCCGCGCGGCACGTCCTTCAGGCCGCCGCTGGTGTACACATCGCTCATGTACACGGTCGCATCGTCGCGGGTCGGGTCCACCTTGTCGGGAACGACCGGCGGTTTGGGCACTGCGCGCAGGGGAACGGGTTCCAGCAGGGCGTACCCGTCCAGTTCCTTGAGCAGCGTCATGTTGTCGAACACATCCACCAAATAGAGGCCCCAGTGAGACTCGGGCGTGGGCTTGGACGACACGATGAAGTACTTGTCGCTCAGCGGCCAGGGATGCAGGAACTTGGGCCACGAGGGGCCGACCAGACCGTCGCGGATGATGGGCTCGACCTTCTTGCCGCGACCCGGTATGCGCTGAACCACGCCGTCGGCCTCAACCCGGCCCCGGGCCGGGTCAAACAGCACCAGTTCGCCCATGCGCGGCACGTCGTGGTGGCCGCCCACCACGGCGCAGAACATGGTCGGATGGTTCGGAACCGGTCGTGCGTAGAACATCGCGTTGGGCCAGTAGGAATTGCTGCCGTAATACTCCATCTGGCTCGTGCCGTCGGGGTTCATGTGGAACAGAATGCGTGACACGAAATGCGGGATATCCGAGTATTCCCAGCGCAGGTACAGGATGCGCCCGTTGTTGAGTACCGTCGGGCACCAGTCATGGTCCTGTTCGAAGGTCAACTGCCGTATCGCGCCGGAAGCCGTGTCGTAGCGGTAGATGTTGGATACATGCGACGACCCGGTCACGCAGGGCACGCCGGTGAACGGCGCGGTGGACGTGAACAGGATGTTGCCGTCCGGCAGGTAGCACGCGTCGTAGTTGTCCACGTCGGGTTCGGTGATGAGCGGCAGTTGCCGCACCGCCTTGTCCGCCAGCGTCATCTCGTGCAACTGCCAGCGGCCGTTGTCGCCGGGCATCGAGAAGAGCAACCGGTCCGCATCGTAGTGCAGGTCGACGTCGCCGAGAAAGACATCCCTGGCCGGACGGTACAGCGTCGTCATCGCTCCATCGTCGACGGGGGAGAGGACGTCTAACTCGTTGTCGAATCCGGACATGGGCAGCGTGGAGTTGCTCTCCCAGTTCTGCGGCAGGCCAAGCTGCTTCTCCGACCGCTTGGTCACGAGCATGGAGTCGAAGTTCAGGAGCGGGTTGGCCAGCAGCGCCTTGCGCGCCAGCGCGATCCAGCCCGTCAGTCGGGCCTCGGCCTGCGCGTCACCCTTGACCGCCTTGTCCAACAGGGCGGGGGCGTCGTTCTTGGCCTGCTGCAACTGCGCCCGCTCCTCAGTGCTCAGCGGATAGGCCGACCCGAAGGATTGCCGCAGGTCCTCCATTGCGAGGCAGACCGCTTCGAAATCAACGGCCTTCAGGCGCAGTTCCAGCGGCGGGGTGGTTGTGGCGCATCCTGCTCCGGAGCCGGTCAAGAGGACGGCGGCCAGGAGCAGAAACAGGACCGGGACACGGCGCTGCACGGCGATGCTCATCGGGGATCACCGAGGGCCAGCGCATTCCTGCGCATGCGCGCGACATCGGCCGCGTCCAGCACGACTGTTCCGGCGACGGCGTTCTGTTCGGCCTGCACGGCCGTGCGCGCGCCGCAGAGGACGTGTGTGACCCCCGCCTGCGCGGCCGTCCACGCAATCACCAGCTGCGCCAGCCGGCACGAGTATTTCTCCATCAGGTCTTCCCAGCCCGCCAGCATCCGCAGCACCTTGGGCCGGTTGACCAGCTTGAACCACGCGTTCCAGTCCTCGTTGCTGCGGAACTCGTCCGGATCGAATTTCCGGTTCATGCCGACCTTGCCCGTAAGAAGGCCCTGTTCCAGGGACATGTACGTGAGCGTGGCGACATTGTGCTTGGCGCAATAGGGCAGAATATCCACCTCGGGTGCGCGGAACAGCAGGCTGTAGCGGAACTGGTCACTGGCGAGGTCGCCGTGGGCGCGGTATTCCTCCAGCTGCGCGACGCTGACGTTCGACACGCCGATCGCACGAATCTTGCCCTGCTCCTTGAACTTCATGAGCATGGCCATCGTGTCGGCGATGGGCGTGTCTTCCGGTTCCTTCGCCGACCAGTGGCACTGGTACAGGTCAATGTGGTCCGTGCCCAGGCGGCGCAGGCTGTTCTCAATCTCGACGGCCAGCGTGTCCGGCCGCAGACTGATGTAGGTGTCGTGCCCGTCAAAGGTGAAATGGAACGAGCCGCGCGCGTCGTCCCACCACATGCCGCACTTCGTGGCCAGCACCACCTTGTCGCGCCGCCCCTTAATCACCTGGCCGACGATCTCCTCACTGTGGCCCCAGCCGTAGGCCGGCGCCGTGTCGATGAGTGTGATGCCGTTGTCCAGCGCGGCACTGATGGCCCGCACCGATTCCGAGTCGTCCGCGCCGTGCCACATCGCCCCGCCCCCCGTCACCCAGGTTCCCAGTCCCACCACCGACGCCTCAATCCCCGAATTGCCCAGTTTCCTGAATTGCATGAAGTCTCTCCTTGTAAATGCGGCGTGTGTGCCGCCGTGTGTTCCAATGGAGCCCGCAAGCAATTGCGGGCGAACATGAAAGTACAGGGATCGGGGAGCTTTGCGCAAGCTCTGGTCTTTCGCGCGGGAAGAGGCCGGCGGGACGTTCCCGCCTTCGCGGGAACGACAGGCGCTCCCAGTATGGGTTCTCCATCTGTTCTTCCAGTTGCGGCGCAGCGCAGTTTGGCGTATGTTCTTCGCATTCTCACTCGTTTCCGGTGCGGGTTACTGGGAGCGCCGGCGTCCCGCCGGCCTCTTCTGTCAGTTTGTTTTCGCGAAAGGGATGATGATGGACGGACTTTCAATGTTTGTGATGCTGATTGCGGGGGCGGTGGGTACGGGACTGCTGATTTACGGCATTCGGCAAAAGGAACCGGCCCCGCTGGCGTTCGGCGTGGCCATATCCATCGTGCCCTTCATGATGCCCGGCTGGCTGGCGGCGGTCGTTTCCGTCGGTCTGATTGTGCTTTTCATGGCGATCAGGAAAAGACTGTAGGCAGGGTCGCGCTCTTCATGGCAATCAGGGAACGGCGGAAGGTCTGGTCTTCGGCCCCGGAGGGGCCGCACAACAATAGCCATGGATGGAGCGAAGCGGAACCCATGGTCTGCGGGAAGAATTCGTCCGTCCCCGAAGGGGGCGAACAAGGTGGCGGCG
>CAIJOU010000233.1 GCA_903822375.1 Candidatus Hydrogenedentota bacterium | reverse complement strand
CATGTTCTGCTCGGCGATGCCGAAATTGAAGAAGCGGTCGGGGAACTTGTCGCCAAAGGCGCCAATCTGCGTTGACTTGGCGAGGTCGGCCGAGAGGCCGACGATTTCGGGGTGCGCGCCGCCGAGGTCGGTGAGCACAACGCCGTAGATTTCGCGCGCGCTCATCTTCAGCGCGTCGTAGACGGTCCAAGTGACGGTGCTTTCAGCCTTTGCCATGGTTCATCCCTCCCCTATCGAGGCCTTGGCCTTGGCGACCAGGTCCGCGCCGAGCCCGCCGTAGTGCCAGGCAGCCTTGCCTTCCATGAAGTCCACGCCCTTGCCTTTCACCGTCTCGCACAGCAGCATGACCGGGCCCTTCCTGTAGTCGATGGCGAACTCGATGGCCTCCGAAAGTGCCTTGAGGTCGTGGCCGTCCACCACGCGGGTCTCCCAGCCGAAGGCGCGCCATTTGTCGGGGAACGGTTCCAGGCCCATGACCGTTTCGGTGTTGCCGTCGATCATGTAGTGGTTGCGGTCCAGAAAACCGATGAGGTTACCCGTCTTGTAGTGGGCCGCGGACATGGCCGCCTCCCAGATGGAGCCTTCATCGCTCTCGCCGTCGCCGACGATGCAGAAGGTGCGCCAGTCCTTCCTGAGCACCCGCGCGCCCAGCGCCAGTCCCACGGCTTGGCAGAGGCCGTGCCCCATGGAGCCGGTGGAAATCTCGCAACCGACGGCCTTGTGGCTGTCCAGGTGCATGCCGAGTTTCGACCCGGTCTCATTGAAGGTCTTCAGGTCTTCCATGGGGAAATAACCGCGGTTGGCCAGCACCACCGCATGGCCCATGCCGCCGTGCCCCTTGCTGAGCACAAAGCGGTCACGATCCTCCCAGTCGGGCCGGGCCGGGTCGATGCGCATGTACTTCCAGTACAGCAGCACCAGGATATCGGCCATGCTCAAAGAGCCGCCGATATGCGCGCCGCCGGACCAGCCGGTCACATCCACCATGTCCCGCCGCACCTTCGCGGCGGTCCGGGAGAGTTCTTTGAGTTCCTGATCTGTCAATGGCATATTGAAATAAACCTCTCTTGGACAAACACATCAAATCCTGCATCAGAAAGAGACAGTAAGTCTTGCTTTTCTTTGCGCTCTCTGCGTTCTATGCGGTTTTTCGTCTTGTCCTTTTAACCACAAAGAACGCAGAGAACGCAAAGAAGAACTGTCGCCAATCCACGCTCTCACCCTCGTCTTTTTCCGTGTCGTCCGTGTATTCCGTGGTTCCTCTGGTCCTTCTGCTTCCTGTTCTGTCTTCAGACCTTATCCTTGACCGCTTTGAATGCCTCATCACAGATTCGCAGCGTTTCTTGAATGTCTTCATCCGTGTGGGCAGTCGAAACAAACCAGTTATGGTGCGAAGTAAAGAACGCGCCTCTCCGGGTGCACTCGCCGCACCACGCCTGCTGCAGCATCAGTGTCGGGTCGTCGGTGATGCGCGCGTACAGCATGCACGGCTCGCCGGACACCTTCATGGTGTATCCGTGGCTTTTCGCCACGTCGATCATGCCCTTCCCCAGCTTCTCGCCGATTTCGCGCAGCAGTTTGGGGCCGTCGATGCGGCGCAGTTCCGTCAGCGTGGCGATGGCCGCGGCCATCGGTCCGGCGCTGTACCAGTAGCTGCCCGTGTGGAACACCTTGGACACGTCCTTGCGCAGCGCGTCCGTGCCGACGAGTGCGGAGATTGGATAGCCGTTGCCGATGGCCTTGCAGAAGGCGATCAGGTCGGGCTTGAACCCGTACT
>CAIJOU010000232.1 GCA_903822375.1 Candidatus Hydrogenedentota bacterium | reverse complement strand
GTCCAACACGCCCGTTTGCCAGAAATCTCCGATCGGGAATGTCCGGCGATGCTGAGCACTCGCTCCTGCCGATGCGAGCTCCCAACGCACCAGGTAGGCTCCGGTGTGGCTCAATTCCAAGCCCCACGCTGCATTGCTAGTTGCGGTCGTTTGCGTCATGGCGTCTGGTACCAATAAAGAATCCTTGCCGGGTCACTGCCACGATCGATCACGGCCAGAATCCTTCGCTGGATCCCGGAACCGCTCACCCCAAGGCTTTCCACCGTAAACACATCGGATCGGACGGTGATCTGCTCGAACAGTCCACGGAAGACATCCTGACTAAGGACACGGCGATCCAGCAGGTCGGCCAATGTCTTAAAGGCGCCGTCAGCGGAGGCACGCTGCTCGACGACCCGGTCCGCGAATTCACCCGTCATGCCCGGGAGGGTCATCAATACTTCTCTCGGCGCAGTATTGATGTTGATCTTGCCAGGCAGACGCGTGTCGTCGTTCACAGCGATTTCATCCACATGTGCCCCCAGCCACTCGAGCGTGGTTTGCGCAACTGGAGTTCCTCCGCCCGATGAAGATCCCCGCGGCGTCTACGTAGTCAACGCCGATACTCCGAACCAGGTTGTT
Organism: Candidatus Hydrogenedentota bacterium; assembly: GCA_903822375.1. GTDB lineage: Bacteria > Hydrogenedentota > Hydrogenedentia > Hydrogenedentales > CAITNO01 > CAITNO01. The sequence goes on along the minus strand of CAIJOU010000232.1, from coordinate 1,436 downwards.
GACGATGGTGTTCTCTTGGGTCATCTGGGTTCGATGCTGAGGATGGGCGTCCGTTTCGCACATGCCCCCCAGGATAATCGCCGAAGAGGAAATATCCGTGAACAGGTTGCTTGTGATGATGTTCTTCTTGCAGCCGCTATCCAGGTGAAGACCCACGCCGCCGAGGTGTTGGAATATGTTGCCGTAGAAGAGAAGGTTTTCGGCGTGCACAAAAGAGACGTTGCCGTGGCTTGGAACCAGATGGGGGTCATGCCCGAAGTAGTTGGGTTTGTGGTCATGCCCGACGAGAAGAAACCCGCTCTGATCCGCAACGTATCCGTTCTTGCCGCTCGGGCCGAGCCACGTAGCATAGGCAAAGGTGAGTCCCTTAAACTGTATGTTCTTGGTGCCTGTGCCCTGGATCAGGGTTTCAATGACAGGCAGCTCCACGTCGGCACTCCTCAAGTCTTCTCCTGCACGCGGGATGTAGTAGAGCCAGCCTGCCTTTTGATCCAGATACCACTCTCCCTCGCCGGTGAGAAACTCATACGCGTTTTCAAATCGGGTGACCTGCCAAAAACCCCATATGCCAGGAAGGTTCGTCTTCACGTCAAAGTACACGTTCGCATTCGTCCATGCCGGTTCCTTCATCACGAGGAGGCCATTGCTGGGTGGGTTGTAGGGGATGATCGACGCGAGCGGTACGCGCATCATCTTCCACTGCGTGATGAGAACAGCCTCGATGTCTTCCGGGTTCGTCCAGGAGGCGGGGTCGTTCCAGGCGGCAGGATTCAGCGATGTTGGAATGAACTCGATGCCGCCGTTCATCAACGACGGACGGAACCCTGCGGGGTTGGCTGTTGTCTGAGCCCGTGTCGCGCGGCTTCCGTTGACGTAGAGCTGGCGCGACCGGCATGGGCCGACATAGGCCCGGTAGATGTTAAGGGACTCGTCATGCAGGCTCCAGCCCGTCACCTTCTTCGACCCGCAGATCACCGCCTGCTCGCCCGGCGCCGCGCTCCATACCACGGTGTGTCCGCCGCGGCCTGAGTCTTTTGGCGTGAGCTTCAAAGGCTTTTTTAGCCGGTACGTGCCGCCGCGAAGGTACACGGTCACGTCATGATCATTACAGGCCCTCGCCTCGTCCCTGGCCCGCTGGAGGGTGTGGAAAGGGGAGTGCTTTGAACCTGAGTTGGAATCGCGGCCGTCCTCGGAGACCCAAAACTCATACGACCTGGCAGAAATCAGCGAAAATGGCAAAAGACAGCCCATCACCAAAGAGAAAAATCGCATGAGAACGCCCCCTCTTGCCCAAAAGGCAACTCTTTATCAAAATGGGCAAGCGCCTGTCAACTCTTTAGCGCGTTGAGGCTGGGATGGAGATTAGAGCCTCGAGGCCGGGTTGGGTATCTGATGCTTTAATCGACGTTTCGGCGGCAAACAGCAGTCTTTGGTTT
>CAIJOU010000231.1 GCA_903822375.1 Candidatus Hydrogenedentota bacterium | reverse complement strand
TACTTCTACACCGGTGAAATACAGGATGCAAACGGCAACCGCGTCGCGGACGGCACGCCAATCACCGTTGAACTGATCGACGCGGAGCCTTCCGGTGTGGCCGATGCGGACCCCATGGCGGAGGGTTATCAGGTGCGCACCTTCGGGGGGATAGCCAACTTCAGCATTCGCACCGACACCGGAAACACAGGCGACACACGGACCGTCCGGGTGCAGCTTTATGCCGAACCCATCCTGGCAACAGAGCTGGCTGAGGGCACCTTTGTATTCGACTATATGCCGGTGCCCGGCCCGCCCGCGCTGTTGACCGCCTGGGTTCTCATGGCCGTGGGGATTGCCGTCCTGTTGCGTTCGCATCACAAGGCGGGGCGTGCATGATGACGCCCGGCACGCCCAGGAAGAAGGATGCGTTCACGCTCATCGAACTGTTGGTGGTCATTGCGATCATCGGCATACTGGCGGCCATACTGCTGCCCGCGCTGGCGCGCGCCCGTGCGCAGGCACGCTCCACCCAGTGTGTCAACAACCTTCGCCAGCTCTATCTCGCCAATGCCATGTACGCCGCGGAAAACAAGGGCTGCTATGTTCCGGCCGCGGCCGACATGTTTGATTTTCAAAATGACCCGGACAACTTCGGGGGCCGCTGCCGCTGGCACGGCCGGCGCGAAACCCCCAACGGCAACAGCGACTTCGATTTTCACAAGGGACCGCTCTTCGAGTATCTCACCGACGGCCGCGTCAAGGAGTGTCCCGAATTCATGGAGGTGCGCAAACGCGGGGACGTTGTGAACGCCTTTGAATCGGGCACCGGTGGCTACGGCTACAACATGGCCTACGTGGGCTCGACGCTTTCGATTACGAAAGATCCCGCCGAAGCCTGCCACAATGGCATGGCGGATGTGCACATCGCGGACCCGGCCGGAACGGTCATGTTTTCCGACGCCGCCATGCCGCAGGACGGCTATGTCGTCGAATACAGTTTCATTGAGCCCCCGTTGCCCGTCTCATTCACCCATCCCCGGGGCGACACGTCGTGGTTCAGTTCACCCACCATGCACTTCCGCCACTACGGCCGCATTAATGTTGTCTGGTGCGACGGCCATGTCACGAACGAAAAGTGGGAATGGGCGCCGGAGGAGAATGTTTACGGTGCGCGCAACAGCCGCTATGCCGTGGGCTGGTTCGGGCCGAAGAACAACCTGAACTTCGACAACATCCGGAAAGACGACTATCCCGCGCCTGCGGCGAACTGAACGCTACTTCCGTTTCAGCCTGTTGTCCACCACCCGCACGGCCTTGCCCGCCGACCGCTCAATCGATTTCGGCGCCACCAGCTCGACCTTGACATGAATGCCTGTGTAGCCCTGGATCTTGCGATCTATGCGGTCGCGCAATTCCTGCATTTCACTCATCTTGTCAGAGAAGAACGCGGGATTCACCTCGACCTTCACCGACACCTCGTCCAGCGCGCCCGGACGGTCCACCTCAATCAGATAATGCGGCGATGTGCCCTCCACGCCAAGAAGCGCCTCTTCAATCTGCGACGGGAACACATTCACGCCGCGGATGATGAGCATGTCGTCGGATCGTCCCATGACGCGGCTCATGCGGCGGGTGGTGCGCCCGCATTCGCACAGGCACGGGTCAATGGCGGCTATGTCGCGGGTGCGGTAGCGAATCATCGGCATGGCCTCGCGGGTCAGCGCCGTGATGACCAGTTCGCCGTAGGCATAGTCCTCAACCGGTTCCAATGTCTCAGGGTCCAGGCATTCGACCAGGAAATGGTCCTCCTGGAGGTGCATGCCCTCGCGCACGGCGCACTCGCCGCTTACACCCGGTCCAAGTATCTCGCTGAGCCCGTAATTGTTGAAGGCGAGGATGCCCGTCTGGTTCTCGATTTCAATGCGCAGGTCCTCAGTCCACATTTCCCCGCCGAAATGGGCGTATTTCAGGCTCATGCTGTGCGGGTCCATGCCCATGGAGTGCATGACTTCCGCCACGTTCAGGGCGTAGCTCGGCGTGCAGATAAGCACGTCCGGTTCGAGGTCCCTGATGAGCATGATCTGGCGCGGCGTGTTGCCCGAGGCGGCGGGAATGATTGCGGCGCCCACCTCTTCGATGCCGTAGTGCAAACCAAAGCCGCCGGTGAACAGGCCATAGCCGAATGCGACCTGCACCGTGTGCTCGGGACGCAGCCCGCCGGCCACGAGAAACCGCGCGCACAAACCCGCCCAGGTCCGAAGGTCCTGCTTCGTGTAACCGACAAAGGTGGGCACACCCGTCGTGCCCGAAGAGCCATGGATGCGGGCCAGCTCAGCGCGGGGAACGGCGCACAACCCCAGGGGGTAGTTCTCCCGCATGTCCGCTTTGGTGGTGAACGGCAACCGGCGGAGGTCGTCCAGCGTCTTAATCTTTTCCGGGGTGATGCCTGACTTCTGGAAGGCCTTCTGGTAAAACGGCACGCGCGCGGCGCGCGCCACTGTCTCGCGCAGGCGGTCCAGTTGCAGGGCGCTCCGTTCCTGGCGGGGCATCTGCTCCGCCGGATCCCAAATCCGGTTCTCCACCACAAAGGTACTCATCAGTTCACCCGCCACAACCCTGTACTCCGGCGCATGGCCCGGTTCATCATCCGTTCCACACTGCACCAGATGATGTCGCCACGCCCGCGCAGGACAGCTTTAATACAGTTCCACGTTGCCAATCACGCTGATACCCCGCGCCTGAAGCACCGCCACGGCGGCGTCGGGATCGTTGAAGCGGAACACCAGCACGGCCTTGTCTCCCGAGCGGAAGGTGAAGGCGTACATGTACTCAATGTTCAGCTTGGCCTGCTCGATGACCTCGAGGATTTTCGCCAGTCCGCCCGGCTGGTCCTCCACCTCGGTCGCCACGACCTCGGTGACATTGACCACGCAGCCCGCGCTTTCAAGCACCTTGCGCGCCTTCTCCCAGTCGCGCACGATGATGCGCAGTATGCCGAACTGCTGCGTGTCCGCGAGGGACAGCGTCAGTATGTTGATGCCGGCGTCCGCCAGCAGCCGGCAGGGCTCGCTCAACCGCCCCGGCTTGTTCTCCAGGAACATGGAAAGTTGATGGATCTTCATGGCCTACCTCTCTTTGCCGCCCCTTCAGGCGGTTCGGTTTTATCTCCGCGCCGGCGCTATTTCCCGCGTTGATCGATGACCCGCTTCGCCTTGCCCTCACTGCGCTGAATCGTGTTCGGCTCCACCAGCGTCAGCTTCACGTGGATGTTGATGATCTTCTCAATGGACTCCGCAAGCTTGCGGCGAAGGCCCTCAAGCGCGCTGACGCGGTCCGTGAACACGTCCGGCGTGACCTCGACCTGCACCTCGATGCGGTCCATCACGCCGTCGTTGGTGAGCACGATCTGATAGTGCGGGGCAGTGCCCTCGACCATCAGCAGTGCCTCCTCGATCTGGGACGGAAACACGTTCACGCCGTGGATGATCAGCATGTCGTCGCTGCGGCGCGAAATGCGCCGGATCCGGCGGATGGTCCGGCCGCAGGGGCACGGCTCGGCATGAATCAGGGTGATGTCGCGCGTGCGGTAGCGGATCATGGGCATGGCCTGCTTGCTGAGCGTTGTCAGCACCAGTTCGCCCTCCTGCCCGTCAGGCACCGGCTCCAAGGTGTCCGGGTCGACTATTTCAGGATAGAAATGGTCCTCGAAAATGTGCAGCCCGTGCTGTTCATTGCATTCATTGCCCACGCCCGGGCCGATGATTTCAGACAGCCCGTAGATGTCATAGGCCTTGATACCCGAACCCAGCTCGATGCGCTTGCGCATCTCCTCGGTCCAAGGCTCCGCGCCGAAGACGCCCGCCTTAAGCGGCAGGTCGTGCAGGTCGATGCCCATTTCCGCCGCACGTTCAATGATACGGAGGAAGTAGCTCGGCGTGCAGCAGATGGCTGTAGTGCCAAAATCCTTCATGATCATGATTTGCCGGTCCGTATTGCCGCCCGAAATGGGAATGACCGTTGCGCCGAGTGCTTCCGCGCCGTAATGCGCGCCCAGTCCGCCCGTAAAAAGCCCGTACCCGTACGCGTTTTGAATGATGTCGCCCTGGGCAAGACCGCAGGCGGCAAAAGAGCGCACCATCACACTGGCCCAGACGTTCAGGTCCTCCTTGGTGTATGCCACGACGATGGGCTTGCCCGTG
>CAIJOU010000230.1 GCA_903822375.1 Candidatus Hydrogenedentota bacterium | reverse complement strand
CATACAGCGGCAGCAGGCATATCACGGTAAACCCGGTTTTCCATGCAACGGCCGCCCATCCCTCCTGCGGCGACAGGCCGAGCCACCCTTCTGCAAGGTTGAGCAGCCAGCCAAGCAGTCCATTCCAATACCAGTTCATCCAGCCAAGCAAATAGTGCATTATCCGATTTCCCGTCGCGTGCCTCACGGCCGGGGCGAAGCCCGTAGCCCACGGGGATTCTATACAAAACGCAGCCGTTCCGGGTAGTTTGTGCGGGGGGTGCCACGTGGAAGTTTGGGGCGAGTAGGGGCAGGTTCTTTACTGAAAGACCAAGCCTCGCATCCCGCCGCGGCGGACCGACAGCCAACAGCCGAAGCTCGCGATGCTTTTGCGTCCGAGGAAGGGAGCGACCGGAAATAGAAGGGGCCGTGCCGTTCATGACGGCACGGCCCCTGCTGCATCTGCTATTTCTGCACAGGTGCCTTGAGTTCGGTGAACAGCCGTTTTGCGTCGAATCCCGCCAGCTTTATCTCAGGATTGTGGACAAGCTTCACAATCTTGTATTGGACGGTTTGGGGCGGGCCACCGTGGATTTGCAGGGCAATTGCGCCTGAACGTTCGGCACCGTCCTGCAGGTCAAGGCAGGCTGCGCCGAGTTTGCCGTTGATGGCGAGCCAGATGGCCGGGCCGACCGCGAGGATTTCGTAGTGGTTCCAGTCGCCGGCCTTGACGGCCTCTTCGGCGCGGTCCGTCGGGTCGAGCTTTCCGCGACCATGCTCGTGATAAAGCTGTCCCCAGTAACCCTGGCCGACGTCCGCCTGGTATCCCAGCGCCTGGCCATGATCGTCGACTTTCTTGGAGCGGAACTGTATTCCGGCGTTGGCCGTGTTGGGTTCGAGTTTGACGTCGACAGCTAGGTAGAAATCGCCCACAGTACCCGGTGCCCAAAGGAACTCATTCTGCGGAATGGGCGCGCTGCCGCCACCGGTGATGACGCCGTCCTCAAAATGCCAGAGCGCCTTGTCCCCCTGCCAACCGGCGATGTCTGTGCCATTGTAGAGGCTGTTGTCCTCTTTTGCGGATTTGCCGAGGTTCTTGGCGATCGCCATGGCGGCCTGCACGGCCTCCGCCTTTACGGCCTCGTCGCCGAATTCACGCAGAACCATTTCGAGCGCTTCGGTCTGGCGAATTTGGGCGAGGCCGCTGAGCACCAGTTTCTTGTCGTCGGCATTTTCTGCTTTGGTCATCAGCACAGCGTATTGCTTGAGCCGCTCGGCGACGGCGACCTGCGGCTGTCCTAGCAGCCGGACCGCTCCGCGTCGCGCAACCACCTTCACATCCGGGTCCTTGGCGTTCAGGGCGAGGTCCAATACCATGGGCAGTGCCTCGACGGTGGACCACTTGCAGAGTTCGCGCAGGGCAGCGTCTTTGACCGGACCGTCGGCTCCCTGGAAGGCGGCGGCTTTGATCGTTTCCAGCGCCTTGCTGTTGCCGGTCGTGCCGAGCAGCCGCAGTAGCGCCAGTTTTGTGTCGCCCTGCGCCTGCTCAAGCGTGGCGCAGAAGGCGTCCACGATGGCCGGAGGCACGGCTGCGGTGTTCAGCACCAGGGTCTCACCCTCCTGGACCGTCTGGGTTGCGGGGACACCCTTTACCGAATAGGTTACGCGCAGCTTTTTGACCAGTCCGGGAGCCGTGTCGCCAAAGAGGCCGTTGGACGCCGCCACGGTTGTGGCACCGGAGGCCAGGACCTGCGCGACCCGGTCGGTAACGTTGGCTTGGGGACCGTCAGGCAGGCTGCCATAGACGGCCTCCTGCACGGACAGTTCGCCGGGTGCCGTTTTTTGCTGCCGTCCGCAGATGGCCGCCAGCGTGCTTTCGGCGGCGTTCATTTCCGCAGGTGACGAAGCGAAGACCAGATGGTTGAGGAGGGCGGGCAACTGCGTCATTTCAGCGTGGTTGCGCAGGCCCTGCAGCGCGGCCACACGGATGTCGCCCTCTTTGTCGGTTTCAACCACCGACATCAGCAGGGCCGCCGGTGCCTCCAGCGCGCCCTTGCCAATCAGGTCGATGGCGAGCAGACGGGATTTCGGATCGTCGCTGCGCAGCATGGCGGTGAGGATGGCGTCGCCCTCTTTGCCGGGGAAATAACTTACCGTGTTGCGTGCCGCCTGGGCCAAGTCCGTATCTTCGGACCAGAGCAGGTCTTTCGCCAGAGCCAATGCGGGGCCGTAGCCGATGCGCGTGAGGGCGCGAAGCGCCGCAACGCGCAGCACGGTCGAACCCGTGCCCGCCTCGGCAAGAAGGGCCGGACCGGCGACACTGCCGCCGCGCTCGCCCAAGACCTGAATGACCTCTATCTTGCGGTCTTCCGCAAGCGGGGCCAGTGCATCGGCCAAGGATTTCGTGACCGCATCCCCGCCGCCCAGTTCCCGCAGGGTGCGCAGGGCCGCGTCGAACATGGCCTGGTCATCGCCGGCAAGGGCTTTCATCAAAGGCGGCAGGCCTTCCGCGCCGCCGCGCACCAGCGCGCCCCCGCGCAGCGCCGCGGCGCGTACTTGGGACGGGGCGTTTCTGACGTCGAGCAGGCTGTCATAGATGGCGAGGGCCGGGTCGCGCTGTCCCCGGGCGGCCAACGCCTCGGCACAGTCGAACAGGCCGTTGCAGATGGCGAGCAGCGCAACGGGGACGAGGTTGGGCTGGGCAACGCCGTTCTTCAATGCCTCTGTCGCTTCCGGCGTGGCGAGTTTTCCGAGTGCCGCTGCCGCGGCTTCCGCCACGGCGGCGTCCTTGTCCGCCAGCAAGCCGGCAAACGCCGGAATGGCCACGGTGTCTTTTCGAATCGCGAGCGAACCGATAATGCCGACTTTGAGCGCGCCGGACGTTTTGTCCAGCTTGCCCAGCGCGTCGCGCAGCGCCTTACCCGCTTCGGGGCAGGGCATCGGTTCCAGCGCAAGCCGCGCGATATGGGAGCACTTCACATCGAGCAGCAGCGGTTCCAGCGCGGCAACCGCGTCGGCGCCGCCCTTGAGCTGCAGCACGCGGCAGGCCTCCAGTTTGTCCGCATAGGCGGCATCGGACTTGAGCACGGTCACGGGGTCGGTGTCCTGGGCCGGGACCGGTGCTGCGATGGCGAACAGGAATGTGCCGGTCAGGACGAGCGTCATGAGGATGTTTCGCATGGTCTTTCCCTTGGGGTATGCGTGGCGTTTCATATGGTCCAAGGCTCCCGCTGGGCCCGGGCACGCAGGCGGTTCGCCTCGTCGTCATTCTTGAAAGTCTCGGTGACGGGGTCGAACTCCAGATCGCGGCACAACCACATGCAGATATTGGCGGCATGCACGGTGCTCATGGAGTGGTGCATCACGCTCGGGTTGGCCACAGTGACCTCGCGGGACTTGACGCAGTCCAGGAAGTTGCGCATGTGGTCCAGCGAGCGGCCGGTGCGGGCAACATATTCGCCCACCACTTTGTCATACTCGGAAAGCAGTTCGGGGGAGGAAACGTCGGGCACGGCATAGCCGTCCGCGGAGCCGGCCCAACCGCGTTCACCGTCGAAGCGCTCGCCGCAGGAGCCGTACCAGTACTTGTCGCCGCGGGAGAGCACCATCTTCTGGCCGTTCGAGAAAGTGCAGACCATGCCGTCGCCGGTCTCATTGTCCACATACTGGTAATGAACGGGCGACATGCCGTCAACGTCAAGGCCGGCCTGCGCCTGCGCAAAGGTGTGGGCACCCCACTCGCCGATGCAGCTTGTGTGGAAGTCATAGTCACCGCGCCAGCCGCCGTTGACATACTCCTGGTTGAAGGGCCGCCACGGGCAGGGGCCGAGCCAGATGTCCCAGTCCACCTCGTCGACGGGGGGCTGCTCCTGGGCCGCCTTCCAAGTGTGGGGCATTTTGGCGGCGTCCCAAGGGGCGATGTGGGCGTAGGCGGTGTGCACCTTGCCCAAACGTCCCGTGCGCGCCATCTCGATGGCGAACACGTGGTTGGCCTCGCTGAGGCGCTGCGTGCCGGTCTGGTAGACGCGTCCATACTTCTTCGCCGTTTCCACCACGGCCTGCCCCTCGGCGATGGTCATGGTGGAGGGCTTCTCCGTGTAGACATCCTTGCCCGAATGCATGGCCCGAACGGAGGCCTGGGCATGCCAGTGGTCACCCGTGGCGATCAGGACGGCGTCGATATCCGTGCGCTCCGGCAGGAATTCGCGCAGGTCGCGGTACATGGCGCAGTCCTTGTTGCCGTAGTGGTCGTCCACGAATTCCTTGACCTTCAGGCGCTGCTGTTTCCAGATGTCGCAAATGGCGAGCACCTGCACGTCCTTGTTGCCGATGATCCATTGCAGGTCGCTGAAACCGCGCCCGTGGATGCCGATGCAACCGACGTTGATGCGCTCCGATGGGGCCACTGTGCCGTCGCGGCCCAGGGCCGAGGCCGGCACAATGTATGGCGCCGCCACGGCGGCGGCCGTTCCGGCAAGGAATCTGCGGCGTGTGAGTTTGGTGTCCATGGGTAATCTCCTGATGCTGCAAGCCTGCCCGATACGCCCGATTCGTCCGGGAGCATCCGGCGGTGCATTCTGACGGGAGAGACAGGTGCCAGTCAAGGGCACATTGGTCAGTGTCGGCGGCACAGGGGGATATAATCCGCTTGACGGACAAAGTCGGGCATGTGTCGCATGAACGGGGATATGGAAATGCCGGTCAGGCCGAAAGGATTGCCAGTCCAAAACCCAAAGGGGATGGGTCTGTTCATCCGGTCGCTCTTATGATGGCCATCCTGTTATGACCTGGCACAATTCCGCGAGGCATTCTGAATGCCTTCTGATGATGAATGGCGATGCGACTGAAGATTGCCCGAATGCGTGCGTTTTTTTCTCCCGGCATAATCGCCTCGGTCCTGCGCTCCGACCATAAACGATGAATCGCGTGCCAACCACCCCCCAAATCCCAACCAGCCTTGCGTTATCCTGCCAGGAAGGCGCAGTTCTCGGACAAAAAAAAGGGCCGTTTCGTCAGGACAGGGTGTCGCGTCCCGGCAACATGCCTGCGGCGGCGTCCACCAGCCTGCGGGCGATGTCAGACTTGGATGCGCGGCCGAGGGATTGGGGCGCATGTCCGGCCCGGATAAGCCAGGCCTCGCTGTCCTCCGCGCCAATGGCGCAGTCCGCGCCGCCTACCCGGTTGGCCAGGATCAGGTCAAGCCCCTTTGCGGCAAGTTTTGCAGCCGCGTTTTCGGGCACGTTTTCCGTTTCGGCGGCGAAGCCGGCGATAATTTGTCCGGGACGTCTGCGCCCCGCCGCTTCGGCAATGATGTCGGCATTGGGCACCAGTGAGAGTGTCAACGGGCCGGTGCGCTTTATTTTGGCCTGTTCCACGGCGGCCGAACGATAATCGGCCACGGCTGCCGCGCCGATAAGGATGTCATATTGGTCGAGGCGTTCCATGACCGCATCGTGCATTTCGGCGGCAGTCCGCACGCTGATGACTTCCGCCGCGTCAGGCAGGGCCACATCGGAGGGACCGGCTATCAGGCACACGCGCGCGCCCCGGCACAGCGCCTCCAGCGCAAGCGCGCGGCCCATGCGTCCGGAGGACGCATTGCCGATGAACCGCACCGGGTCGATGGGTTCATGATTGGCGCCGCTGGTGATGAGCACGCGCCGTCCGGCAAGGTCCTTGTCACGTGTTATGGCCATGGCCGCGGCTTCGAGAATGTACGGAATGTCGGCCAGTCGGCCGGGTCCCTCATCGCCGCAGGCGAGCCGGCCGGTGCCGGGACCCACAAACGCCGCGCCCCGCGCCGCGAGCAGGGCGATGTTCGCCTGTGTGGCAGGATGAGAGTACATGAGCGTGTTCATCGCGGGCGCAAACAGGAGTGGCGCGCGCGTTGCGAGGAGTGTTGTGGACAGCCAGTCATCGGCAATGCCATGGGCCGCTTTGGCGAGGATGTTGGCCGTTGCGGGGGCAATGAGGAAAAGGTCGGCGCGGCGCGCCACGGCGATATGTTCTATCTCCGGGTTCTGCAACGGCTCGAACATTTCCAGGAGGACCCGGTTGCCGGTGATGGCCTCCAGCGTGGCGGGGCCGACCAGTTCGCGGGCGGAACGGGTGAGCACGGGAATGACCGAAGCGCCCAACTCGACCAGCCGCGAGGCAATTTCACAGGCTTTGTATGCGGCGATGGACCCGGTTATCCCAAGGACCACGGTCTTGCCTGTGAAGCGTGCCCGCATAGCTCGGTGCTCCTGTACGTAAATCCGGTGAACTTGCGTTCTTGCTCCTGCTCTTCATCTTACTCTTGCTCCCCCTGGCAAGCCTTGTTCCTAAAAGAAATCGGAGCAAGAGCAAGATTAAGAGCAGGAAGAGCCGCCTTATCTACGAATACGAGTACTCAGTCTTCCGACGCCTCGTCCTCGTTGAAATACACCTCGTCTTCAGCGGTGGTGAAGGTGAGTTTGCCGTCAATCACCTCTTCGAGCGCGGTGATGGTGGACTTGCGGCCGCGGGCCGCGGCGCCAAAACCGTGCGACTCGTGCTTGGTTACCTGGTTGGTCCGCTTGGCGGCCACGATAACCAGCCGGTAGAGGCTGTCAAACTTGTCTTTGAAGTCATCCACACAGTACGGGGTAGGCATTACGCGACTCCTGTTTCGCGGTCGATCACCTGCTGTCGGCGTCCGCGGCGGTTCGTGCCGCACGACGGGCGGCCAAGATTTCTACCATTTCCGCGGCGGCGCGGTCAATGGTGTCATTAACAATTATATACGCAAACTCGTCGCGCGCGGCCATTTCGATCTCGGCGTTGCGCATGCGCAGGGCAATGTCGGCGTCGTCGTTGGTGCCGCGGTTGCGCAGGCGGCGCTCCAGTTCGGCCATCGACGGCGGCGCGAGAAAGATGGTTTCCACATCGGCATACAGCCCTTTCAGGCTGCGCATCCCCTG
>CAIJOU010000229.1 GCA_903822375.1 Candidatus Hydrogenedentota bacterium | reverse complement strand
CGTTTCAGCCTTTCGGGTGGACAAGACTGCCAACCTTTCCCCTCCGGCTTCGACACCGATGTGCGTCGAACCCAGATGAGGATAGCAATTCACATGGAAAATCCGCAACTGTCCGCCTGCCGTGTCTATCCACGCCCTGGCGCTCATCGGTCGGACCGAGCCTCCCTCGGCCGTGCAGGGTGAATACCAGCCGTCCACAGGCAGTTCCAATCCGGGACAGAAAAGACGCTCCCGGTGGATTAGTGGCCAGAAACGGCCCATGGAAAGGCCGCGCATCCGGCGCTCGCGGCGATAACGGAGCGTCCCCGGCAGCGTTCGCAATGCGTGGAGCCATGTCCGCACATGCGCGCCAATGCGCCACCACAACCCGTCCAGCGCGGCACGGCCCACGGACTTCGCCTCGGCCAGGCCAATCCAAGGGAGACACTGTGCGATGCGCAGCCAGGGAAAGTTGCGCAATATCACCAGGAACCGGTTGCGCGTGGCAAGGAAGTATTTGTACCGGGCGCGGTCCCCCTCCCCCATCGACGCACTGAATTTGTGCTCGACGACCGCCCCAGGACAGGGGTGCACCTCGTAGCCCGCGTCCCAAACGCGCAGGCACAGGTCCAGGTCATCCAGGTAAATCACAAACTCTTCCGGCAGCGGCCCGATCTTCTTCAGCACTTCCGCCCGGATCAGACAGGCCCCGCCGCAGGCGCCGATGATCGGCTCGTTGCCGTTCCATTGCTGCCCGTCCAGACGGCCGGCCCCAATGTCCCAGCTTGCGCCGGCACGGCTGCACAGCAGCCCCACGGAGTTGACAATAAAGGGCTGGTCGAAGAGCACCATCTTCGGGGCCACCACGCCGATCTCGGGAGAAGCTTCGGCGAGCGCAACGGTCTTCTCGAACACCTCGGGGGACACGCGTGTGTCATTGTTGAGCAGAAACACGTACTTGGCACCGGAATCCAGCGCCCGGCGCATCCCCGCATTGTTGCCCCCGCTCCAGCCGAGATTCGCCGGCAGTTCCAGGAATTCCACCCTCAGGTCATGGCCGTAGTGCTCCCGGACGAAGGCCACGGACCCGTCCGTGCTTCCGTTGTCCACCAGCACAAAGCGGGCATTCGCATAGCGGGTCGCCACGAGAGCGTCGAAACAGTCGCGAAGATGTTCGCGGCCGTTCCAGTTGATCACCAGCACATGCAACAGGGGTTCGTTCATATCGAGGGAAGTATAGCAGAGGATACACCGCGGACAAGGCGTTGGCTATTGCCAGGGAATTGTGTGCTCGGCGCAGGACGCTCGCGGGATATTCACGGGGTGTGCGCAGTCCCGTAACGCGGGACGGAGCGCACTGTCCGGTGGGGGGCCATTGATGGGTACGGTGCGCTCCGCTTTGCTCGCAAAGCTTCGCACACCCTACACTGAGCACCATCTTCGTTGAGGTCGTTGGCTTGGAGATGCAGGCCGGTTCCAACTATACTTCCGCGAAAATCGGATGTTTGGACGTTCTGGTTTTGCTTTCGTGAACCATTGAATCATTTTGACAACAAGGAATCCGACAGTGGCGAGACGCACGCGTTGAAGACGATAGCCCGCATTCTTTGGGCCGCCGGGATGAATGCCTGGATCGCGGCCATGTTTTTCATTACATGGTTCTATCCGAACACGTTCGGCACGCTGACCGTTCATCACCTGACCTTCGTCATGCTTATGGAGTTCATCGTTGTTCATGCTTCCGGATTCTTGGGCGCAATTGCCGCGCGTGATGAGAGCAAGGGCAGCCGCGCCGGGATATTTGCGGCATTGGGGGCGTTCTATACCATCTTTGCGGCGGGCTTTGCCGCCATGTACGGCGGTTGGTGGCCCCTGTGGGCTTTCTGGGGGTTGCTTTTGAGCCGATTTCCCACCGTGGTGCTCCGCCCTCCCGGCTGGCGCGAACAGAGAATTCTCATGATAAACTGGGCCGCCATGGTGGTGCTTTATCTTTTTGGCGCCGTCGGCACCTCTGCACTGCCCGTCCCGTCCTTCGGCGTGACCCAGGCCGTTATCGAGGCCCAGCATTTCAAGGACAAGGGACTCTGGCCCGAGGAGCCCTATCGCGTCATGGCGTTCGGAGCGCTGTATTTTGCAGGACTCACGGCGATTGCGGTGATTAACGAACTAGTTGCCCAGCGGGGCGGGGACTCCCTGGACAGGCGCAAGGGCCGCAATCGACTTCCGGACGAGTTCTGAGCGGGCGGACCGTTTCCACCAAGGTTCAGCTTCGCGCTTCAAGTTCCTGCCAGCGGGCGTACAGCGTCTCCACCTGCTTGCGGGCAGCGCCGAGCGCGTCGAGCTTTGCCAGCACCACGTCATGGGGCTGCTCATAGAAGCCGGGCACCTGCATCTCCGTCTCCAGCGCGGTCACGGTCTCTTCGACCCCAAGAATCGCCGCCTCTATCCCTTCCAGTTCCTGTTTTTCCTTCCAGGACAGTTTATGCGTGCGGCTGGAATCTTCCGCGCGCGCTGTTGTCCGGGCGGGCACAGCCGCGGCCGTGGCGCGGGCAGCAAGGACGCGGTCCTCTTTGCGGCGCTCCTCGAAGAGAAGATAGTCGTCGTAGTTTCCAGTGATCTCGTGGACCTCGCCGTCTTCGCCAAAGACGAGCAGGTGCGTGCAGATGCGGTTAAGGAAATAGCGGTCATGGCTGACCACCAGCGCGCAGCCGTCGAAGGCGACGATCGTTTCCTCGAGCAGACGCAGGGTGAACAGGTCGAGATCGTTGGTCGGTTCGTCCAAGATCAGGAAATTGCCGCCGCGAAGCAGGCGCCGCACCAGGTCAAGCCTGTTCCGTTCGCCGCCGGAAAGGTTGCCCATCGGCATGTG
>CAIJOU010000228.1 GCA_903822375.1 Candidatus Hydrogenedentota bacterium | reverse complement strand
GGTAGTCCTCACCAATCCGAACCAGAATTAAGAGCAGGAGCAAGAGCAAGAGAAGAAACAGAAACCGCAACGTGCACGAAGTGTTTCTTAGACTAACCGGGGAAGTGCATGGCCATGGCGAATTCCATGGCAAAGTCGGGGTCGTTGCTGAGTTCGACGTGGCGGGCGAGCCGCGCGATGACTTCGGCGCGGGTGCGGGCGCGGCGCGACAGCGCGGCCCACTTGGCGCCGGCGAGCGACGCGTTGCCGATATAGACAATGCGGTCGTGCGGCAGTTCGGGGGGCAGCAGGCCGATCCGTTGCGCGTTGTCGCGGCGGATAAAACTGCCGAATCCCCCGGCCACAAGCACCTGCCCGAGTTGATCAATCTCCAGCCCTGCCTGGCGCAGCAGGATGGCGATGCCCGCACGGATCGCGCCCGCGGCAAGCTGCAATTCGCGCACGTCGCGCTGGGTGAGGCTCACGCGACGCGTGCCGTCGTCGGAAAGGACAAATTCCATCTCTCCGTTTGCGTCACGCTGGAACCGCGCCGCCACGTCGGCCGGGACGCTCGCGGGCAGTTCCTCCGGCGCGGGCATGCGCCCGTCGCAGCGGAGCGCGCCGCATTTCAGCAGTTGTCCGCACAGGTCGATGAGCCCGCTGCCGCACAGGCCCGCGGGCGCGCCGCCGCCGATGACGCCCAGGCGCACCCGCTCGTCGATGACAACCTTCTCGACCGCCCCCGCCGTGGCGCGCATGCCGCAGGAAATGCGCGCGCCCTCGAACGCGGGCCCTGCCGCGGTGCTGGCCGCCCAGAGCCGTCCGCCGTGCGACAGCACGATCTCCCCGTTGGTGCCCACGTCGACAAAGAGCGTCGCACCCGCGCGTTCGGGCAGGGTCGTAGCCAGCAGCCCGGCCACCGTGTCGCCGCCGACGAAACCGCCGACCACGGGAAACACATACGCCCGCGCTTCGGGATGGACGGCGAGTCCCAGTTCGGACGCCGGAACCGTAAGGCCACGGCCGAAGACAGGCACAAAAGGAACCATGCTCAACGGGGCGGGGTCAATCCCGCACAGCAGATGCTCCATGGTCGTGTTGCCGGAAAACGCCGCAGTGTGCACGGACTCCGGCCCCACGGCCGCATCCCGGCAAAGTTCTGCGGCCATCTCCCCCACCGCCGCCGTCACCGCGTCACGCAGTTCGCGCAGCCCGCTTTCCCCCTGCACGGCGTGCGAGATGCGCGATATGACGTCGTCGCCCTGGGTTGTCTGCGGGTTCATGCGCGAGACGACCGCCTTTTCGGCGCCGTCCGACAAGTCGAGCAGCACGCCCGCAAGCGTCGTCGTGCCGATGTCAAAGGCCAGCGCATGACTGGGCGTGCGCGCCTCGCCGGGGTGATAGTCGAGCATCGCGCCGTCGCGCAGCAGGGCCCAGCCTTCATAGCCGCCGTCGCGCAGCGCGGCGACGGTGCGGTGCAGCGTCGCGGGCGACGCCCGGAGCACGCCCTCGCCGTTCCATGCGCCCGAGGCGCGCAGCGCCTCCTCAATGCGCACCAGGTCCGGCATGCCGTCCTCCAGCGTGGGCCTGCGCATGCGCACCCGCGCCTGGCGCACCTCCGGTTCCAGGTCATGCACCGCGCCGGTGTCATGGTCGGTGAGGATCTGGTGCCTTCCGCCAAACACCGACGATTCCGGCACCACCACCGTCAGGTCGCGCGTCACGCGCTGCCGGCAGGCCAGCCGCCAGCCCTGCGCCAGTTCCTCCGGCGAGAAGGCGTTTTGCTCCGCGTCCACCGGCGCATCCGCGCCGTCCACGCGCACGCGGCACTTGCCGCAGGTGCCCGCCCCGCCGCAGGGCATGTCCATCGCCGTGCCCGCACGGCCCGCCGCCTCCACCAGCGAGGTGTCTGCGAGCACGTCCACCGTGCGGCCGCTCGGCTCAAATTTCACTTCAAAGCTTTGCTCGCCCACAATCAACTCCTCAAGGATTAGGGACCATTCATTCTATCTTCGGCCGCACCGCCGTCACGGATTGGGGGTGAAGGCCAGTATGTCGACCCGTTCAACACCCTCCGCGCCGATCCGCGGCAGGTCTGTGGTTTCGACGCGGGGGAAAACAGCCGTGTTGGATTTCCAAAACACCGCCATGGCGCGCAGTTCGGGGGGCAGCGGCGAATTCCCGCCCAAAAGGTCTTCGGGCAGGACGATGAGCGCCACGCCCTGTTCCTGCAGCCACTTTAACTGTTCCCGCCCCTGCATTTGTGCCGGCACGCACAGATCGTCGCGGTTGGCGTAAACAGGCCCCTCGGAAAAATAGGCGCTGTCGTCCAGCACCAGCACGCGCGCGCCTGGAACGCGTGCCGCGCGCTCGTTGATCGCCGCCCACGCCCCGTAGCGCGGAACACGCCGTGCCAGATAGGCCTCCCGTGTCTCCCGGCCGACCAGCGCCGGCAACTGGTCCCGAAAGCGGATCGCGTGCAGGCCCAGCCCGAAGAGGCATCCCGCCAGCAGCGCCACCGCCACGGCGCCGTGCCATCGGGGAAGTCGCGCCGCCGCGACGCCGCACACGGCGATCATCAGCGCGAAATACGGCAATGCCGCCAGCGCGTCCCGGTGGGTAAACCACAACACCGCACCGCCCGCGACGGCGAGCACCGCCGCCATCCATGCACGCCTGCCCCCGCAGAGAAGTCCGGGCACACCCAGCGCGAGCAGCAGGCCGCCGGGCGACTCCGTCCAGCCGCCAAAGCGCAACGGCCTCATGATTACGTCCCACGGGTATCGTAGTAACTCGGCCCACCGGAAGCCGTCGTGCGCGAAAGCGGGGTCCGCCGTTATCATGGGCACAAAAGTATGGCCGGGCACGTGGGCGGGAAAAAAGGTTTGAAACCAGGGATAGACGGGATCGCCCGTGGTCAGCCAGGTACGCAGCAGAAAGGGCGCTGTCCCCAGCGCCGTTGCCAGTGCCAGTACCACTGCGCTCTGCAGGCGCGCGCCCCGGCGGGCACGTGCCAGTCCGGTGCCGGTGCCAAACAACGCCACCACCGGTAGCAGCAGCGCGAACACGGCGCAGGCATGGCTCACGCCCACGGCCGACCCGGCCATCCATCCGGCCAGCGCAAGACGGCCCGGATCGCCCTCGTCCATCCAGGCCAGCAATGCGGCCAGTGCGGTCATGACAAACAGCGCCTGTGCCAGTCCCATGGAGGCCGTGGAGGCCTGGCCGAAGAACACCGGCATGCATACGAATACGGCAGTGGCGGCCGCGCCTGCGCGCCTTCCCTCGCAGGTGTGGGATAGCCGCCCCCGGCTGTCAATCCTTCCGGCCATGCGCCGCCCCAGCACATATGCCGCCGCACAGGCAAGCAGGCCGATTATCCATCCCAGCAGCACAGTGGGGCGTTCCCCGCTGCCGTAGTAGGTCGCCGCATACAGGGCCGTCATCAACGGCGGAGCGCCTGAACCGGGAAGGTTGGGCCGCATCTTCATATTGCCCGCCAGTGCGTGACCCTTGGCCAGCAACAGCGTGCCCCCTGTCGATGCCGGGTCCGATGCCGGTGCCCACGCCGCAAAGAACGCCATGACCAGGCCCAGGGCCAGGACCGCGAGGCAGGCCCATTCAAACAGGCCCGGACGCTCAGCGGGAAGCCGTTCCGGTTCGGGAGTATCGGCGTTTCCGACCGGACGTTCGTGTGCACGTCCGGCAGCCTCGCCCGCCAGTCCGATGATGACCACGCCGAACAACACTGCCTGCGCGGCAAGCAGCGAGTGGTTGCCCACCGCAAGGACCAGCACGGCGCAACCGGACAGGCCTGCGGCCAGTCGGAACACCCATCCCTCGACGCCTGCGCCCATCGGCAGCACGCGTCCGGCAAGGCGGCCCAAAGCGGCCGCTGCGGCCAGCAACAACACCAGCGACATGGGAGAAGTCGGTCCTCCTGCGTTTCACCGCGCCGCGGTCGCCACTGGTCCGCCTGCGCGCCTTCCCAAATGTAGCACAGGCCGCACTCCCGATGACATGCGGAGGGGGCTGGGAAATGGAATGGGAGTTATGGGAAGAAT
>CAIJOU010000227.1 GCA_903822375.1 Candidatus Hydrogenedentota bacterium | reverse complement strand
CTTGGTCGTGTCCAGCAGATAGTGAATGGCCGCGCGCAGGTAGGCCGGATTGGCCTCAAGCGAATCGAGCGAGCAACGGGCATCCATGGCCGCGCAGCCGGCGCGCATGGCATCGAGATCCATGCCCAGCATGGCGGCCGGGAACATGCCCACCGGGGAGAACACGGAAAAACGGCCGCCGACATTGAGAGGAATGGGGAAGGAGACAAGGTCGTACGCATCGGCAACAGGGTGAAGCAGGCTCTTTGGCGCGTTGGGAGCCTTGGGACTGGAGGTTACAACCAAGTGGTCCTTCATGGCGTCCTTGCCGACGGCCTTTTCAAGCTGGGCGACGACAATCATGAGTTGGCTGATGGTTTCGGCCGTCTCCCCGGATTTGGAGATGACGTTGTAAAGCGTTTTCTTGGGCGGGCAAAGCTTCATCATCGCCTTGAAGGTGACCGGGTCAATGTTGTCCATGACAAACAGGCGCGGCGCGCCACGGCGGCCACGCTTGCTTTGGAGATTGTAATAGGGCGTGTTCAGGGCGGTGTTCAGCGCGGTGAGGCCGAGCGCCGAACCGCCGATGCCCAGGACAACCAGATTCTCGTACCCGAAGGATTTGAAGTGATCGGACTTGGCAAGCACATCTGCAAAAGCCGCTTCGTCCTTGTGCAGGTCGTAGAAGCCGTACTTCTTCGCGGCACGTTCCTGCTGAAGAATGGCATGAATCTCATGCACGCGCGGCTCGATTTCGGCAAGTTCTGCGGGGGAAAAGCCATTGTCTTTGCCCACGGCGGAAGACTTGGCACGCGTAACGTCGATTTTTATGTCCTGAAAGTCAGCCATGGCCGGAACTCACCTTTCTTTGCGTCGCTGGTTAAAGAAGTCGTTCAGTGCTTCGAACATTTCCGTCTGGGGCCGCCGAACGACCGGTACCCGTGGAAGGGAATCCAGAAACACTTTTCCATAATATTTGGTCACGAGTCGCTTGTCGAGAATGACCACGGCACCCCAGTCGGTGCGCCGTCGGATGAGCCGCCCAAAGCCCTGACGGAACTTAATCACGGCCAGCGGCACGGAGTATTCCATGAACGGGTTACCCCCGGCGGCTTGGATGGCCTCGGCGCGCGCCTCGTGAATGGGCTCCGTGGGCACGCGAAACGGCAGTTTGGGCAGTATAACACACTGTAAAGCTTCCCCGGCAACGTCCACCCCTTCCCAGAAGCTGTCCGTGGCGAAGAGAACGCTGGTGGTGTCGCGCCGGAATTCCTCCAGCAATTGGGTGCGCGTGGCCTTTCCTTGGCATAGCGGCGTAATGCCCGCCGCGCGCAGTTCGCCCTCCAACTGTCGGTAGGCGTGGTTCAGCGCCGAGAAGGCGGTGAAGAGCACAAAAGCATGGCCTTTGGAGATGGCGAGAATGTGCCGGATGCTGTCCACACTGAGGTCGAAGAAGGCCCGTTCCGTCGGGTCAGCCCCGTCGGAGGGGATGCACAGCAGCGCCTGCGTGGGGTAGTCGAACGGGGAGTCCAGGATCACGCTGCGCACGCGCCCGGCTGGCACGCGGTCCAAGCCGAGGCGTTTGAACAGATAATCGAACTTCTGCTGCACGGTCAGCGTTGCGGAGGTCATGATGACTGTTTTCAACTGGCCGTAGATGGACTCCGCGAGGGGCTCGCCCACTTCGAGCGGGCAGCGCACCATGCGCACAAACTGCGGGTTGCGGGCGTCAATTTCCACCCAGCGCACGGTGTTTTCCGCCAGTTCCTGGCTGGTGCACTCGGAGAGCACCCCGCCGAGCGACTTGACCCGGTCGGCATAGGCGCGCAGTTCCACCGCATCGGCGGCAATGGCCGCCTCAGTCGCGCCGGGTGCGGGCGGCACCTGCCGCAGGCGGCGGTGCAGTTCCTCGCTTGCGCGCATGAGCATGCGCAGGTTTTCCGTGGCGGGCATCATGTAGTCGCGGTGGAGTTCCCGGATTTCCGTTGTGTCCAGCACTTCCTGTGTCAACCGCCATTTGATATCGCGGCCAACTTGGCCGCAGCGCTCGCCTGTGAGGGCGCGAATGGCCTCAAAGGCCGCATCGGTCGTGGCCCGCGCGGCGCTCAGGGCGGGCATGAGGTTGTCCTCGATAACGCCGAGCAGTTGCTCGTATTCGTCGGGGGAAAGCTGGGGGCATTCCTTCATGAGCCGGTTCTTGAGCATGGTCAGGAAGCCGCGCTCGCGGCCGCCCTCGCTGCGCAGGAAGCGGTTAAAGAGATGCTGCGCTGCGCTGCGCGTGGCGGAAACGCCAAGATATTCCGTGGCGGAATCTTCGATGGAGTGGGCCTCGTCCAGGATGACCCGGCGGAACACGGGAAGCACGGCCATGGACGTGAAATCGTTGGTCTCACGCTTGACCGCCATGTCGGAAAAGAACATGTGGTGGTTGGTGACCAGAATGTCGGCGCGCGCCATGGCCCGGCGTGCCTTGCCGACGAAGCATTTCTGCTGATTGGGACAGCGGCCCATGGAGCAGGTGTCGGCCTCGCTGTTCACCTTGTCCCACAGCTCGCGGCCGGGCATAAAGGGCAGGTCGGACAGGCTGCCGTCCTCGGTGTGGTTGACCCAGTCTGCAATGGCTGTCAGGCGGTTGCGCGCCTCCTCGTCCTGGAACAAATCTACTTCAGCCAGCGCCCTTTCCAGCTTGCGCAGGCAGAGGTAGTTGCCCCGTCCTTTTACCAGACACGCCTCGAAAGAAACGTCAAGGCAGCGCTTCAAAAGGGGCAGATCCTTTTCGATAATCTGCTCCTGCAAGTTGATGGTGCGCGTCGATACGACGATGCGTTCCTTGTTGCGGATGGCCCAAAGGACGGCGGGAATCAGGTAGGCCACCGTCTTTCCAACGCCCGTGGGCGCCTCAACTACGGCAAAGGAGTCCGTGTTGAACGCCTCGGCAATGGCCTCCATCATCTGCGCCTGCTGGGGGCGCACCTCGAAAGCGGGCAGATTCCGGGCCATGGGGCCGTCGGGCCGAAAAGTCGCCTCCAGTTCGCGAATGTTGAGCAGGGCCGCCTGCTTGGGGATAAAAGGCTCGACGACGACGTAGACCTGGCTGGCCTCGTTGTCGATGATGAACATACCGTGGCCGTGCGATCCGTACATGGCGGCCAACTGGAGGTCGGGCTCGCTGGGCGTCAGGTTGTCGCCGGGGTGATTGTGGATGACGACCTCGCGGATGTCGAGCCCCTCAAAGATGGCGGGCACGGCCGAGGCATGGCCGCGGGCAAGCACGCGCACGTGTTCGACTTTTCCGTCAGCGCCAAGGGTGCCCGCAAAGAACACCTCGTGGCCCCCGGCCTCCACGATGGCTTCATGAAGCTGGACTATGGCATCCGGCGTGAGCCGGTTAAGTGTGTTCTCTCCGGAAACGGGCGGCATTGGGCGTACTCATATTCGTGAGGAATGGGGGTGTCGTCTCCAAGACGGAGAGATCGTACCCTTTGCGGGGAGGTGTTGCCAAGTTTTCCGCGGCAATGGACAATGGACAATTGAGAATGGACAATTGGCTCGAAAGGGAAAGTTATTTCCGTGCGTATTCCCGATCAATCCAGTGCAGCAGCGCCTCAACGTTGATGGCGCTTTCCCAAGGGCGGCAGCGGGTGTTGCAGGGCTTGTGGTCGCGGTAATACTCTGCCCACGCGCCGGTGTCGTCGGCGAGCGCCAGTGTTTTCTCGTAAAGTTCCCTGGCCATGGGGTCGCCCAGTTCGGTCAGTGCATGGAGCAGGAGGCCATAGTCGTAGCCCACGGACACATCGCTATCCGGGCGTGATGGCAGTTTGCCGCTCTCTTTGTAGGCTTGGAGGATTGACGCCACCTGTGGCCTCAACTCCTCCTGGATGAAGAGGGAAGAATGGAAATACAGCGGCGTCAGGCTCACGGACTGAAGTTTGTAGGTCCTTGGCTCGATTTTGGGCAGGGGTGTTTTGTCGAGGCAGTCGACACATACATAGCGTCCCGCATCCGTGCGCAGCGTCCATTGAACCGTGTTGCAGGCTTCGCAGACGCCGTGCCGGGTCGGGGGCAGGCTCGCGGTGTCCGCGCATCGGTCCGGATTGTTGGTGATTAACCGCTCACCCCGCCAGAAATTGCCACGATAAGCGGCCTGTACCAGTTCCAGGGTTTTGCGCTCCCTGTCGGTCCGTTCCTTGCTCCATAGACCCTGCTTTTCCGCAAAATCTGCCAGCATCGTTCCACTGTCCACAAACAGCATCGTTGCCTCGGCCGAACCATCATTCAGTGCCGACCGGGGAAGGATGCCTCCGGCCACATAGGTTTCATCGCCGTTGAACGGCAGCATTCCCTTCACCAGATACCGCTGCTGCGTTGTCCAGGCCCAGTCCAGCAGGGGAAAGATGCGTCTCACAAATGCCGTGTCCCCGGTGCGTGCAAGATAATCAAAGGCCTGCAGGGTGATATACCCGGTGATTTCCACCCCGTCATTCTCATGAACATGGAACAGGCCGGGAATGCCGAACGCCTGGGCGTTGTGAATCGCTCCAAACTTACTGAATATGCTGAAGTAAAAATCGAGAATGTCCCTGCACATTTCAATATGACCGAGTGCGGCAAGGCCACGGGACGTGCCGTATTGGTCGCGCACATAGCCCAAGTGGTAGGGATACCCGGCCAGCACGCCGCCTTCGACCGACTGCTGGGCCCTGATCAGCACGGCAGTATCGTCCAACACCTGGATAAGCCGCTCTCGCTGGGGAATATCCTCAGGCAACTCCCGGCCAAAATCACGGCCCTTCGCTGTGAAACTGGCCCACCAGGAACGCGTTCGGGTCAGGAGACTTCCATAGTCCGTGCTTAACACGGCGTCCATGTGCGCCAGGCAGGCGTCGAGTTCGGGACCGCCCGACACGAAAAGCGTTCCCTTGCCGGGGCCAAAGGTAATGGTCGCCTCCCGCTTTGCCGGGTCATATTCTCCGGACACATTGTCGCGCCAGGAAAACTGATGGAAGAACGCGAATGGAATGGGGTAGTTTCCAAAAGGAACGCAGGGTCTGCCAATCGGGGTCTCGACGAGGAGACTACCCTTTGCGGAGGCCTTTCCAAAGGTGCCTTCCCGATGCGCCACGCGCAGTCCGGGTTCCGGATGAAACATGAAAGTTATTGGTGCGGTGGCTTCCACCTGGCGAATAAAGCAGGGCAGTTCACTCTCCACAAAGTCCGTTATGACAGCAACAACAACGCCGTTCTCGCTGACGCGGTGCTCCCAGATCGCCGCACCCGGCACCCGCCGCGAAACGCAGGTCGCCGTTTCCGCCTCCAGCGTGATGCCGCCAATCGTGGTGGTGCTATAGCTTGGCCCAAACAACTGGAGGATGTTTGGACCCTGCCCGTACACGCAGAGTCGGCCATTGCCCATGCAGTGAACACTGCCATTGGTTTCATTGGAGGCCCATTCCCGGGGCTTGCTGTTCGCAGCTCCGGCCAAAGGCCCTTCCAGAGTATCGCCGTATGCGGTGGTCGTGCACATGACAGCACAAAGAACGGAGCCGAGAAGCAGGGCAACGGGCATGATTATTCTCGCTTGGCCGAATGAGCTTTGCGGCAGGAAGGCCGAGCCTGCCGCGCTTTCTTCACAATCACGAAATGCCGGGGCGGTACTATATCCGCCGATTCTGTCCTGACGCAAAAAGGCAAAGCGTTTTCTTGTGCTGAAGGTGTCGATTAATTGAACGGTTGGTGGGCAGTTGCTACACTCGATTTCAAAATTGCTGGCCCAGTCATGTCCAGATGGCCAAAGACTTTGTGAGAAATGGGCGTCTCGCCAGAATTGTTTGCTCGTTGTGATGCAACCAGAGAAGAACAAACTTGATGAGCCTGCGCCGACACGCCGGGCGAGCGTGTCGGAACGGAGGAACTCTGTTTCGCTGACGATTTGCGTGCGCGCAGTGTGCTGTCTGGCACTGCCGTTGGCCGGATGCGGCACGGTGAAGCCGGAGGGGGATTACCGGCACGCGGCGGACTTGGTGACAAATCACACGGGCGCGGTCGAGGTCTACGACCCGGCCGTCGACCCGCTGGTTGAACAAAAAGTGGGGGCACTGCTGCAGGACGGGCTGCATCTGGATGAGGCGGTTCAGGTGGCCCTGCTGAACAACCGTGCTTTTCAGTCGCTATTCTTGGACATTGGCGTGTCACGTGCGGAGGTGGTGCAGTCGGGCATGCTGACCAACCCGTCGCTTTCGCTGTTGCCCCGCATTCCGGACATTGGAGGCCGCATCGACCTTACGGTGGGATTTGCCCAGGAGATTGCGGACCTGTGGCAGATACCGGTGCGCAAGAAGATCGCGCAGGCCCGGTTGGAGAAGACGGTGCTGAAGGTGGCGGACGCGGCCGTGGCGCTGTCCGGCGAGGTGAAGACGCTCTATTTCCAACTGGTTACCCTGTCCGAAAGTGTGCGCATCGCGCAGGAAGACAGGACCCTGCTCGACGAATCGCTGGCGCTGGCGCAACACCGTTTCGATGCCGGCGAAACGACCCTGTTGGATGTGAATCTGGTGAAGTCGGATGTCGTGGCGGCCCGGATGCGCCTGGCGACGCTGGAGCGGGACCAGGAAAAGACGCGCGCGTCCCTGGCAAGGGTGATGGGCATTGACGCATCGGATGTGGCCTGGCAACCCGTGGACCCGCTACAGCAACCGGTGGCGGAGATTGCGGACAATGCCGCGCTGATAGACTTGGCGATGGCGCAGCGCCTCGACGCGCAGATGGGCGTGATGGAGATTCGGGCCGCAGAGCGGGAACTGGCCAAAGAGTCCCACGCCCGCATGCCCAGTGTTGTGGTCGGCGGGGAGATGGAACGGAACGAGAGCAAGGGAGCGCCGGCCCCCGACCAGGCGAACTTGTTGACGGGTCCGTCGCTGCAGGCTGTGCTGCCCGTGTGGGATCAGAACCGAGCGGTGGTCGAGAAGGCGAGGATGCAACTGCTGCAAAAGCGGAAGGACCAGGAGGAACTGTCCCGCGTCATCCGCGAGGAGGTGGAGAAGGCCGCGGTCACGCTGCGCAAGGCCGCCGAACTGCTTCGCCTGTCCGAGCAGGAGGCACTGCCGCAGGCACAGCAGAACAACGACACCGCCCGCCGGGTCTATGAGGCCGGGGAGGACAGCATCCTTGTGGTGATCGCCGCGCACAAGACGCTCATCGCCGTGCGCGACGCGCGCAACCAGGCACTGGGTGAATATGCCGCGGCGATGGTCGAACTGGAGCGGGCCGTGGGCGGCCGGCTCGACGGCGGTTCGGGGGGCAAACCATGATTCCCCGTATGGAGCCGGCCCTTGTCGTGCGCCACAACCGGTTTATTCTGTTTGTCGTGGTTGCCCTTTGCATCGGCGGAATCTATGCGGCGTACCGCATGCCTTCGTCGGTGTTTCCCCAGACCGACTTTCCGCGCGTGGTGATACTGGTCGACAACGGGGTGATGCCCGCTGACGAGATGATGGCGACAATCACCCGCCCCATCGAGGAGGCCATGAAGGACACGCCGGGGTCGACGAGCATACGTTCGGCCACGGGGCGCGGGGCCGCAGAGGTGAATGTGTTCTTCCGCTGGGGCACGGACATGGTGCAGGCGGAATTGTACGTGCGCAGCCACCTTGCGCAGATTCGCAACGAACTGCCGCCGACGGCGGAGTACCAGGTGCACCGCCTGACCTTCTCCTCTTTCCCCATCATTGGCGTGAGCCTGACCAGCAAGACGCGAAACATTACCGAACTGTGGGAAATGGCGGAGTACGAGGTCAAACCGCAGTTTCTGCGCATCGCGGGCGTGGCCCGGGTGGACTTGGTGGGCGGCCGGGAACCGGAATATCATGTAGTCGTTGACCCGGCAAAGCTGGATGCGCGGCACCTGACGGCGATGCAGGTGTGTGAGGCGCTCAACAAAACAAATCTCTTTGTTCCCTCGGGGATGCACGAGGAAAACAGTCAGCTTTACCTGACCCTGGTGGACGGGCGGGTGCACGGCTTGAAGGAAATTGGGGACATTCCCCTGGCTTTTCCGGACAACAGCCCCGTGTGCATCCGCGACGTCGCGTCCGTGGTGGAGGGTGCCGCGCCGAAGTATAACATCGTGACGGCGGACGGTGTCGATGCGGTGTTGTTGAATGTGCGCAGCCAGCCTGACGGCAACACCATGGCCATTGCGCAGGCGCTCAAGACGGAGATGGCGGCCCTTCGCCGGCATTTGCCGCCGGACGCACGCATGGCTTTTTTCTACGACCAGTCGGTCTTCGTGCGCGAGGGGGTGCGCAGCGTATGGGAGAGCATCATATTCGGCATCATGCTCTCGGTGGCGGTGATGTACCTGTTCCTGCGGAGTGTCCGTACGACGCTGGCGGCGGTGGTGTCCATTCCGGCAACGCTGCTCATCACACTGCTGGGCATGCACGTGCTGGGCATGAGCTTCAATCTGATGACACTGGGGGGCATCGCGGCCGCAATCGGTCTGATCATTGACGACGCCATTGTCGTGGTGGAGGCCATCCACACCAAGGTCAGCCAGGGCCACACCCCGTCGGAGGCGGTGGGATTGGCCATGGGTGAGGTGGGCCGCGCGCTGGTGGGCAGCACGGTGACGCCGGTGGTGGTGTTTGTGCCGCTGGCCTATCTTGACGGTGTGCCGGGGGTGTTCTTCCGTGCGCTGGCGCTGACGATGGTCTGTTCGTTGCTCATATCGCTGGTGTTGGCGGTGACCCTCATTCCGACAATCGGCGAGACTGTCATACGGCAGCACACGATGGATGTCCTTGTGCGGCGCGGAGCCCGCATGGGCCGGTTGGTGCAGGGGTATGAATGGATTGTGCGCAGGGCACTCCGGCATGCGGCGCTTGTAATGGCGATGGCGTGCATGGTGGTTGCCGGTGCGGTGGTGCTCTACTTGCAGTTG
Source organism: Candidatus Hydrogenedentota bacterium (assembly GCA_903822375.1). Lineage (GTDB taxonomy): Bacteria > Hydrogenedentota > Hydrogenedentia > Hydrogenedentales > CAITNO01 > CAITNO01. The sequence continues at coordinate 1,046 of CAIJOU010000227.1, read as the reverse complement.
GATTCGGATTTTCTTCCCTCGCAGGACGAGGGCGCGTTCGTGCTGGATTACTTCAGCCGGCCCGGCACAAGCTTGACGGAGACGGACAGGATGCTGCGCCACGTGGAGGGGATACTGCAGAAGACACCCGAGGTGGAAAGCTACTCCCGGCGGACGGGTGCACGTTTGGCGCTGGCCATTGCCGAGCCGAACACGGGCGATTTCCTGGTGAAGTTGCGTCCGGACCGCAAACGTACCACTGCAGCAGTCATAGACGGGTTGCGGTCGGAGATTCAGGCGGCCGAACCGGCCTTGAACACGGAGTTTCCCGGCATCCTGAGCGATTTGATTGGCGACCTGACGTGGTCGCCCGAACCGATCGAGATCAAGATATTCTCGCGCGACACGGAAGTCCTGAACCGCCTGGCAACGAAGATAGCCGAGGCGATCGAAACGGTGCCCGGCGTGGTGGATGTGAACAACGGACTCATCGTGGCCGGGCCGTCGACGATCTTCCGGGTCAATCTGGAGGCGGCGGCCCGTGCGGGACTAAATGCCGCCGACCTGGGCGCAAACCTGGAAACGGCGCTGTTGGGCACGGTGGCCTCCCACATCGTCGAAGGTGACCGGATCCGCAACATCCGCGTGATGATGTCCGACAGCCAGAGTGAGGCGCAAATGAGCCTGCTGCCGGTGCGCTCGGATACAGGCGCCGGAGAGGTTCTCGGCGACGTCACGCATGTGGAGCATCAGCCGGGCCTGCTGGAAATGCACCGGGAAGATCAGCGGCAGCTCATTGCGGTGTCGGGCCGTCTTTCAGGCACGGACTTGGGCTCGGCGATAAACGCCATTCGGGAAAAGGTGTCCAAGACGGTTGAAGTCCCGCCGGACGTGCCGGTCGAGTACGGCGGGCTCTATCAGCAGCAACAGGAGTCCTTCAAGAACCTGACGATAGTTTTGCTCATGGCGGCGTTGCTGGTGTTTGCCGTCCTCATACTCGAGTTTGGCACAATATTCCATCCCCTTGCCATAGTTGCGGGGTCGGCGTTGGCGCTGTTCGGCGTGGT
>CAIJOU010000226.1 GCA_903822375.1 Candidatus Hydrogenedentota bacterium | reverse complement strand
GGTGCGCTCCAGTTCGGAGAAGATGTCGGCGACATGCCGTGTCTTGTGGCCGTCGGCCGTGGCGCGCGTGTTGCCGTGCATGGGGTCGCACAGCCACAGCACCGGGTGGCCCGACTGTCCGACGGCATGCAGATAGGCGGGCAGGCACTCCCCCACCCGTTCCGCGCCAAAACGGGTGATCAGCGTCACCCGGCCCGGTTCGCGGTCGGGGTCGATGCGGTCCAGAATCGCGACCAGATCCTCCGCGGGCATGTTCGGACCGACCTTGATGCCGATTGGATTGCGCACGCCGCGCAGGTATTCCACGTGCGCGCCGCCTTTCTGGCAGGTGCGGTAGCCCAGCCACAGGAAATGCGCCCCCAGATTGTGCCACTGCCCCGCCGTACTGCGGGTCATGGCCTCTTCATAGGGCAGCAGCAGCGCCTCGTGGGACGTGTAAAACGAAACCCGGCGCAGGGTTTCCAGCGTGCCGCCCTCCCCCACCGTCTTCATAAACGTCACGGCGTCCGTAATCGCGTCGATGATCTTCTGGTACGCATCGCTGTCCGGACTCTGCTCGATGAAGTCCAGGTCCCACTGTTCCGGGTGGTGCAGGTCGGCGAAGCCGCCCTCGATCAGGCCCCGGATGAAATTCAGGCTGGCCGTGGCGTGATGATAGCCCTCGATCATGCGCCGCGGGTCCGAGCGGCGCGCCTCGGCGGTCGGGGCCATGTCATTGATGAGGTCGCCGCGGTACACCGGCAGTTCAGCGCCGTCCACCACCTCAACATTCTTGCTGCGCGGTTTGGCATATTGTCCCGCGATGCGGCCGATGCGGATGACCGGCTTGCGCGTGGCATAGGTCAGAACGAGGCTCATCTGCAACAGCACCTGCAAGAGCCGCGTCAGGCTCGGGGCCGTGCATTCCTCGAAACGTTCCGCGCAGTCGCCCCCCTGCAGCACGAAGCGACGCCCTTCTGATGCGAGCGCCAGGTCGGCCCGGAGGCGGTCCACCTCGCCCGGCGCAACGATGGGCGGTTTGCCGGAAAGCAGTGCCAGCGCGCCGTCCACGCCCGCCGGGTCGTCATAGACCGGCTGCTGCGCCGCCGTGCGCAAACGCCACGAATTGGGCTGCCATTCGGATGTGTTCATGAATGCACTTCAGACCGTTCAGGGTGCCCGGGCACCGGATGAAGACAACATTCCCGGCGTCCACAGCGGCCGGGATGCAAACGGCCCCTCAAGACCGCCTGCGTCCAAAGAATACCATATGCACCGCCAACGCTTCACAATGCGGCGCGTCACGGACAATTTGAAAAAGGCCCCCTTCGTTTGCTAATATTACGGGCCTTTTGAGATATTCCGCGATAGCTCAGTCGGTAGAGCGGGTGGCTGTTAACCACTAGGTCGCAAGTTCGAGTCTTGCTCGCGGAGCCAGATACCGCACTCCAGCGAAATACCGCCATCGCGGTTAACGCTGGAGTTTACAGATAAGCGCCCTGTATCGGTCGGCCGATCGTACAGGGCCATTTTTATTTCCTCGGGAGTCCAGATGATCCGATGGATCATCAATTGTAGCAAGTACTTCTTTTCTTCCAACGTTGCCAGGTCGAACAGATCCCGGAATTTGACAAGCGAGTCCCGCATGACCTCGGCATCCAGGACCCTTCTCTTGAGTTCGCCTTCTTCCACCTCAAGTTCCAGAAGCTGGTTTTCGACCTCTTTCCTGCGACTCTGGGCCTTTCCGATCTTTTCGAGGAGTGCATCGGCAGCCCCAGCCCTTTTCGCGGCACCTTTGCCAATCATGTCCGCCCAGTTATCTATTTCCTGAAGCAACGTGGTCAGTTGCCCCTGAAGCAATCTGTGTTTCTTTGCTATGGTTTCCCGTTCGGTCTTGGCTCCGTTGTTAGCTTCCTCTGCGATCGCATCGACCAAGCCTTCGTCTGTACCTATTTCCTTGACGCGTTCCGCGATCAGCCGCTCAATCGCTTCCGCAGGAACATACTTCATCATACAGCCGTCCTTGCCACGGTGGTCGTTCCGAGAACACTGGTAATAGAAATACCGTTGCTTATTTTGCCCATGGCATACTTTGGGGTCATAGCCGCCCCGCACCAACCGCACTCTACGAGGCCCTCCAGCAAGAAAATGTGTTGGCGATGCTCGCGCGCCCCATTTCTGCTAGGTCCATAAAGTCGGATCAGCTCCTGTACTTCATCCCACTTTGATTTCTGAACAATACCTTCGTGCCTGCCTTCGTACTCTTTGCCATTATGGGTAACGCGGCCCACGTAG
>CAIJOU010000225.1 GCA_903822375.1 Candidatus Hydrogenedentota bacterium | reverse complement strand
GTGGCAGACTTTTGCCAATTTCTTCTGGTTGTCTGGGCTGAACGAATGGAGTTGACCATGAACTCACGCTATATTTCTTCGCTCCTTATCGGCGCGTTTCTCTCCGCAATCCTGCTGGCAGGTTTGTGTCCCGCCGGTCATGCACAGGATGCGCCCGCGGTGTACGCCAGGGCGGCCACCTGGCAGCAGACCATGCTCGACACCCGCGCCCGCTACCAGGCGTGGCGCACCGAGCAGTCGGGCGGGGCCGCCATCAGCTTTGGCCCATGGTACGCCGCAGACCAGATCAAGACCCTGTCCTTCACGGACGTGGCGTTTCCCGAGGTGGCGGTTGACCTCGACGGCAAAGGTCTGGACGGCAAGCGGCTCTGGAACCGGCACAACGAATTTGTCGACGGATTCACCAACGCGCTGCCCGGCAGCGACAGCCCCGCCGCAACCTACCTGTACCGCGTGATCAACGCCTCCGTTCCGGTGACCATCAAGGTCGGCCTGGGCAGCGATGACGGACTCATGGTGTGGCTGAACGGAACCCAGCTGCTTTCCCAGGATGTGGCGCGCATCACCGCGCAGGACTCCGACAAGATTGACCTGCCCCTCGTGGCCGGGGAAAACAAGCTGCTGCTCAAGGTGTTCAACCGCATCGGCGGCTGCGGTTTCTACTTTGCCTTCCAGGGCGACCCCATTGCGTCGCTGTGGTCGCAGACGATGAAAGACTTTCCCACGGAAACGGCATGGCTGATGCATGACGCCTCCCATGAGACGCTCCTGTCATGGTTTATCGACAAGGACGTGAAGGACGCCCAGAAGGGTGTCATCGGCCGCGTGCTGGGCGTGACCGGGGATGCGGGCGAACCCCTCCGCCAGGAACTGGCCGCGCTGGATTCCGCCACCGGGGACGACCCGCGCTGGCTGGACCTCTACGTGAAGTCCTGCAAGTTCCGAACAACTCTGGCGGAACTGCAGCGGGTGAATTGTCCCGCACTGCGCCTTGCCGTCGCGGACTTGGCCAAGAGTTACCCCGACCAGTACAAGAACGCGCAGTCCCTGCTGGACCGCATCGACGCCTTTGAGAAAAGCCTGCCGGAAGTACGGCAGACGCTTGCTCGCAATCCGGACGAGGCGCGCCCGGCTGTTGAAGAGGCGGTGGTCCTGCAGCGCGACGTCCTGCTGTCCAATCCGCTACTCGACTTTGACAAACTCCTCTTCGTGAAGCGCAGCGAGGGCAACCTCGGCCTGCCGCAGAACTGGCAGGGCAACTGCGCCATCCCGTCGAGGGGCTATGACAACGAGATTGAAGTTCTGTCCCCGGTGCGCCCCGACGGTGAGGTGAAGACTTTCTACAAGCCCGAGGGCGGCGCCTTCGTAGGCGATGTGGACCTCAATTTCGACGGCGACAAGATGCTCTTCTCCATGATCGGCAGCCATGACCGCTGGCAGATTTGGGAGATTCTGGCCGACGGCACCGGCCTGCGCCAGGTCACGAAAGGCGAGGAGCCCGACGTCGACAACTACGACGCCTGCTACCTGCCCGACGGCCGGATTACCTTCGACTCAACCCGCGCGTTCCAGGGTGTGCCCTGCGTCGGCGGCGCAAACACGGTGGCGAACCTGTGCCGCATGGATGCCGACGGCGCGAACGCCCGACAGCTCTGTTTCGACCAGGACCACGACTGGTGCCCCACCGTGCTGAACAACGGCCGCCTCATGTATTCGCGCTGGGAGTATTCCGACACCTCCCACTACTTTACGCGGCTCCTGTTCAATATGAATCCCGACGGCACAAACCAGGCCGAATACTACGGCAGCAATTCCTACTGGCCCAATTCCACCTTCTACGCCCGGCCCATCCCCAACCATCCGAGCGCGGTGGTGGCCATCATTTCAGGACACCACGGCGTGCCGCGCATGGGCGAGTTGGTGGTGTTTGACCCGAGCGAAGGCCGCCACGAGGCCGACGGCGTGGTCCAGCGCATTCCCGGCTACGGCAAGAAAGTGGAACCAACCATCGCGGACACGCTGGTCGACGGGTCATGGCCCAAGTTCCTCCATCCCTATCCGCTCAGCGACAAGTACTTCCTTGTTTCCTGCAAGCCGACCGCCGAATCCCCCTGGGGACTCTACCTGGTCGACGTGTTCGACAACATGCTGCTGCTCAAGGAAACGCCCGGCTATGCGCTGTTTGAACCGCTGCCCTTCCGCAAGACCCCGCGTCCGGTGGTTATCCCGGACAAGATCAAACCGGAAAACAAAGAGGCCACGGTCTATGTGGCCGACGTGTACCGCGGCCAGGGAATGAAGGGCGTGCCGCGCGGCATCGTCAAGAACCTGCGCGTGTATGAGATGTACTACTCCTATCCGCAGATGGGCGGGCACATCAACATCGGCGTCGAGGGACCGTGGGACGTGCACCGCATCCTGGGCACGGTTCCGGTCAAACAGGACGGCTCGGTCTACTTTAAGGTGCCGGCCAACATCCCGGTTGCGATACAGCCGCTCGACGACCAGGGCCGCGCGGTGCAGCTCATGCGCAGTTGGTTCGTGGGCATGCCCGGTGAAATGGTCTCCTGCGTGGGCTGCCACGAGCGCCAGAACACGACCCCACCCGCCGCCGCAACCCAGGCTTCGCGCCAGGAAGCGGCCGACATCACCCCGTGGAAGGGCCCGGCCCGCGGCTTCAGCTTCACGCGCGACGTTCAGCCCGTTCTGGACAAGAACTGCGTGGGCTGCCACAACGGCGAAGCGGACAAGGACGGCAACAAACGTCCGGACTTCACCCGCAAGGAGAAGAACGGCCCGGGCAATTTCACCCGGTCCTACCTGGCGCTGCACCCCTACGTGCGCCGGCCCGGGCCCGAGAGCGACTATCACGTGCTCAAGCCGAGAGAGTTCGGGGCCAACACGAGCGAGCTGGTGCAGATGCTCGAAAAGGGCCACCATAATGTGAAGCTCGACGCGGACGCGTGGGACCGGCTGTACACATGGATCGACCTGAATGTGCCCGACCACGGCACATGGGGCGAGGAGCATGCGATTCCGGGTGGTTTCCACGAGCGGCGCTTGGAGATGCGCACCCTGTACGCAAACCGTCCGGAAGACCCCGAAATCATCCCGGCCCTGGACCAGACACCGATCGCCTTTGTCGCGCCGGAGCCTGAATCCAAGCCGAAGAAACAGAATTTCAAGGGGGGCAACTGGTCTTTCGACGCCAAGACGGCCCAGGCCAACCAGAGGACGCTCGGTTCGGAGATTAAGCGCAGCGTTGACCTCGGCAACGGCGTGACCATGGACCTGGCCCTCATTCCGGCGGGCAGTTTCGCCATGGGTTCCGCGGACGGATGCGCCGATGAGCAGCCGGTGACCAAGGTCCAGGTCGATGCCCCATTCTGGATGGGCACCGTCGAGGTGACCAACGCCCAGTACCAGCAGTTCGACCCGACGCATGACAGCGGCTACATCGACCAGGCCAACAAGGACCACACCACACCCGGCTATTCTGCGCAGGCGCCGAACAACCCGGTGATTCGCATTTCGTGGACCGAGGCGATGGCCTTCTGCCGCTGGCTGTCCGAGAAGACCGGCCAGTCCTGCTCGCTGCCGACCGAGGCGCAGTGGGAGTGGGCGTGCCGCGCCGGCTCGGATTCTCCCTTCTGGTACGGCAATCTGGACACCGATTTCTCCAAGTGTGCCAATTTGGCGGACCTGTCCATAAGGCTGTTGGCGGTGCAGGGCGTGAATCCCCAGCCGATTGCCAATCCGACGCCGTTCCAGGACTTCCTGCCGAAAGATGCCCGCTTTGATGACGGCGCCAAGATTGTGACCGATGTCGCCAAGTACCAGCCCAATCCATGGGGTCTGTTCGACATGCACGGCAACGTGGCCGAGTGGACCCTGTCCACCTACCGGCCGTACCCGTATGCCGACAGCGACGGGCGCAATGCTCCCGACGACGCGGGCCGCAAGGTGGTGCGCGGCGGTTCCTGGTTTGACCGGCCTTTCCGGGCCACCTCGTCCTATCGCCTGGCCTACGACCCGTGGCAGACGGTGTACAACGTCGGCTTCCGCGTCATCATGAAAGCCCAAAACGTCGCCACCGTTGCCCGTCGGCAGCGGTAGGCGGGCTCCCATGGCAATTGTGGAGATTATGCGTGCATAGACGGACTCGGACATGCGGGATGCTGGCTGCGCTGGGCGCGGTGCTGCTGTGCGGCACGGCCTGGGCCGCGGCCGTTCCCGGTGTTCCCGGACCTGCCGAATGTGCCGCACTGCGCGCCGCCATCGAAGACCTCACCGCATCCTTTCCCGGCCAATACCCGCGCGGGAGCGAGTTTCTGCAGGCGCTGTCGGCATTTGAACCGCGTCTTGCCGTGACTTCCCCGGCGCAGGCCGACATTGACGGATTTGTGCAGCTCCGCCGCGAGGCGCTGACGGCCAACCCGCTCGTCAGCGGTCGGCCCATCCTCTTTGTCTCCCGGCACCAGTACAAGCCCGACCACCACAACACGGAGACGATGTTCCAGACGGGTGAGATCAACACGGCCAGTTTTGAGGGCGGCGCGGCGCTAAGAACGGTCGACTTTGGACGCGGCGGCGAGGTCAGGACGCTGCTGGAAACAACAGCGGGCAGCCTGCGTGATCCCGAGGTGCATTTCGACGGTGCGAAGATAGTATTTTCGATGCGGAACAGCATTGACGACGACTATCACATCTGCGAAATCAACGCCGACGGCACGGGTCTGCGGGCGCTCACCTCGGCCAAGGGCGTCACCGACATCGACCCGCTCTATCTGCCCGACGACAGCATCATCTTCTCCTCGTCGCGCGAACCGAAATATTGCATGTGCAACCGGCACATCATGTGCAATCTTTTCCACATGGACGGCGACGGGGCGAACATCAACCAGATTGGCAAGAGCACCCTGTTTGAGGGGCACGCCTCACTCATGCCTGACGGGCGCATTATCTACTACCGATGGGAGTACATCGATCGAAATTTTGGTGATGCGCAGGGCCTGTGGACCGTGTTTCCCGACGGCACGGGCCATGCCGTCTACTGGGGCAACAACACGCAGTCGCCCGGCGCGGTGCTCAACGCCCGCGCCATACCGGGCACCGGGCAGGTGCTCTGCGTGTTCAGTTCCTGCCATGACCGGCCTTGGGGCGCGCTGGCGATCATCGACCGGCGGCTGGGCGTCGACGGCGCCGAAGGCGGCAAACGCAGCGCCTCCGTGCTGCGCACCTGGCCTGCCGACGCCATCAACAGGGTCGGCGAGACGGACAAGCCGGGTGAGTATCTTTTCGACGTTTACGCGGGCGTGATGCCCAAGTACGAGGACCCCTTCCCGCTCAGCGACAAGTACTTTCTCTGCTCGCGCATGACCGGCGCGGGCGAGGTTATGGGCATCTACTTGGTGGACCTGTTCGGCAACGAAATCCTGCTGCACGCCGGGGGCGCCGACGAAACCGCCATGGGCTGCTTTGACCCGATGCCCCTGGCACCGACACCCCGCCCGCCGGTCATACCCGCCCGGCGCGAGTTCAACAACCGCGAGGGATACTTCTACATTGCCGACGTTTACCGCGGCACGCACATGCAGGGGGTCGCGCGCGGCGCGGTAAAGTCGTTGCGCGTGGTCGAGTCGCCGGAAAAGCGCTTCTGGAACACGCCCCCGTGGGAGGGTCAGGGCCAGGAAGCGCCCGCGATGAACTGGCATGACTTCAGCAACAAGCGCATTCTGGGCACCGTCCCCGTCGCCGAGGACGGCTCGGCCTATTTCGCC
>CAIJOU010000224.1 GCA_903822375.1 Candidatus Hydrogenedentota bacterium | reverse complement strand
TTGCCAACCGCCATGTGCGCGCTTGCGAGGTGGAGGCGTCCCAACTGGGAATCGCGCGCCGAAACCTCATGCGTTGGACCCGGCAGCTCGACGAAAAGGGACCCGGGTCGTTTTATGCGCCGCGCCCCGTGCGCGGCGGCGCGGTCATGACACCGGCAAAAGCCATCGAATGCGGACGGCTCCTTGATGAGGGCAATTCGATCCCGGCGGCGGCCCGCCTAACGGGCGTGAAGGAATCGACCTTGCGCAAGGCGGTGAGCGACGGACGTATCGTCAGGACGGGTTCGACAGGCGCGGCGGCCACGCAAGGCGGTGCGCCGGGCACGACCAAGTCGGAGCGATGCCGGGCCGACGCGCTGGCGGCGGAGGGAATGGGCACGGCCTGCACGCGGGCCGACGAGCGCATGGCGGCGGCCCTTGGCTTGATTGGCGGTGCCGTCACACGCTTCGAGCCATGCCGGGATGTGAACATGGGCGGTCTGCTCGCGGGCCTTCCCGCATTGTGTGGCAACGGTCTGCTCAGCGGCATGGACCGGCATCTGTCGTTGCCCAAGGGCTTCTATAGCACCGTGCACGTTCTAACCGTCCTGGGGTTCATGGCGCTGGCGCGGATCCGCCGGCCCGAAGGACTCCGGCATTTACCGCCAGGCGAACTGGGCAAGGTGGTCGGCCTCGACCGGGTGCCCGAGGTGCGCACCTTGCGCGGGAAAATCGCGCTGATGGCCGCCACCGGCACGCCGGGGGAGTGGATGCGAGAACTCTCCCGCAGCTGGATGGAGGCCGACCCGCAGGAAGCCGGATACCTTTATGTGGACGGCCATGTGCGCGTCTATCATGGCGCGGGTGCCCTGCTGCCCCGGCGCTACGTCTCGCGCGAACGGCTCTGTCTGAGAGGCACCACGGATTACTGGATCAACGACGCGCTGGGGCGGCCGTTTTTCGTGGTCTCCAAAGCGGTCACCGATGGTTTGGCCGCCACGTTGTTAGAAGAGATCGTTCCAGAGCTGTTAGCCAGTGTCCCGTCCCAACCGACCCAGGCGCAACTCGACGCCGATCCACTGCTGGCGCGTTTCGTGATCATCTTTGATCGCGAGGGGGCGACCCACAGCTTGTTCTCCAAACTCTGGGAGCAGCGCATCGGCGCCATCTCCTATCGCAAGGATGTGAAGGACCGGTGGCCTGAAAGCGAGTTCGCGCAAACCGAGGTGCCCGTCCCCGGCGGCGCATCGACGCGCATGCAACTCGCCTCCAGGCAAACCATGTTGTCGGGTACCGGCGGCTCGATCCCGGTTCTGGAGATCCGCTCTTTGAGCCAAACCGGGCACCAGACCGTGGTCATCACTACCGCACGGGGCTTGGAGGATCCTGTGGTGGCGGGCCGCATGTTCTCCAGATGGTGCCAGGAAAACTTCTTCAAGTATATGATGCAACACTATGACATCGACGGACTTGTGCAGTATGGAAGCGAGGAGATTCCTGGCACAGTGCAGGTCGTCAACCCGGCTTGGCGCACCCTCGACAAGGCCGTGACAGATAACCGCCGCCGCATTCGCAAACTGCATGCCAAACTCGGCGCGGCGACCCTCCACAGCGGCGGCGGTGACATTCAGTTACAGGCCGAAACGCTTCAGGACATCCAACAGTTGGAAGCCGACACGGCGGCCTTGCGCATCAAGCGACGCGGCACGCCCAGGAAAGTGCTCATCGCCTCGCTGCCGGAGGACCAACGACCACGGCAACTCGCTCCGCTGGGAAAAATGCTCACAGACACCGTCAAGATGATCGCCTATCGTGCCGAGACGGCGCTCGTAGGACTGTTGCGTCCACATCTGGCCAAGGAAGACGAGGCGCGGGCCTTGATCCGGGAACTCTTTGTCTCCGCCGCCGATATCGAACCCGATGAACAGGAAAACACCCTGACCATCCGCATCCATCGCATGGCTTGTCCGGCTCACGACAAAGCCATCGGCACCCTGCTCGCTGAACTAACCCAACTCAATTTCCTCCATCCCGAAACCCATGCGCGCATGATTTACCAACTCGCCTGAAACGCCAAAAAGTGCCAAATCATTTTCCGCCGAGATCAGGAACTGTGAAGGTATTCATCGCCATCGAACCGAGACGCGGAGTCTGGCCGATGTTTTGCAGCCGCTTGTTGTGGGCGTTGGGATGCAATGATGTGACGCGCCACGATGCGGTGATCAGTGTACGCGCGGGTTTCTCTGGCGGGGAGCTTTCCGCTTTGTGGCCAGACCAAGATCACTGGCAACTCGCAGAACACAGGGCCGGACTCTTTAGTCATCTTTTCATTGCACGTCGTCACATCACTTGAATCATGAGCAAAGCAATCCCAGTCACAATTGTCGGCGGCGGCCTCGCTGGCCTGACACTTGGCATAGCACTGCGGCAGCACAATGTCCCGGTTCAGGTTCACGAGGCAGGTAAATATCCACG
>CAIJOU010000223.1 GCA_903822375.1 Candidatus Hydrogenedentota bacterium | reverse complement strand
GTTTACCAACTGTTTCTTTGACGATATACTTGACGATATACTCTGGAGTGTAATAGACGCCGCCTGCTTTTCTTACCTCAGGTTTTTCTTCGACCTTGACGCGGCGATGTTGCGCGTGAATCAAATGGGCCTGGTGGTGGACAAGCTCATCGAGACGAAGGGGGTGCTCGCCGGTGCCAGGCGGATAAACCTGAACAAGAAAGTCAAAGGGTCCGAACTGCTGGTCTTTACGCGCCAGCTGTCGACCATTGTGAGCGCCGGTCTACCGCTCATGCAGGGATTGGACATTCTGGCGGAGCAGTGCGAAGACCCCAATTTCGCCGCCGTGGTCAATGCAGTGGGCCAGGAGGTGGAATCAGGCGAAACCTTTTCCGACTCGCTGCGCAAGTTTCCGCGGGCCTTCCCGGAATTGTATGTGAGCATGGTGCGCGCCGGTGAGGCGGGCGGTGACCTGGACGGTGTGCTGCTGCAGTTGGCCGACTATCTGGAGGAGTCGGAGGAACTGCGGCGGCGGATCAAGTCCGCCATGACCTATCCGGTGGTCGCCTTCAGCATGATCATCATCATCGCGACGGGCCTGATCGTGTTCGTCGTGCCGCAGTTCGCCGAGATTTTCGGCAGCTTCGGAAAAGCACTGCCGATTCCCACGCAGATACTCATTGCAGTCAGCAATTTCCTGCATCTGTGGTGGTCATGGTTCATTATCCTCGGAGTGATCATCGGCAGTATTGTCGGGGTGAAACTGTACGGCAAAACGCCCGTGGGCCGGTACAATCTGGACGCGTTGCGGCTTCGGATGCCCGTGTTCGGCGACCTGCTTCGCAAGGTGGCGATCAGCCGCTTTGCCCGCACCCTGAGCACGCTGACGCGCAGCGGTGTCGCGATTCTGCAGGCGATGGAGATAGTGGAGCGGACCGCCGGCAACGAGGTGTATGCGCGGGCGATTCGCGCCGCCGGCGACAGCGTGCGCAACGGCGAGACGCTGGCGGAACCGCTGGCGCGCGCGCAGGTGTTTCCGGCGATGGTGACGCGCATGATTGGCGTCGGCGAGAAGACGGGTGCGCTTGAGGGCATGCTGATGAAGATCGCCGATTTCTATGACTCGGAGGTGCGCGCCACCGTGGACGCCCTGACGAGTCTGATTGAGCCCATCCTGATTGCCATGATGGGCGTGGTGGTGGGCGGCATTGTCGTCGCGCTGTTCATGCCCATCCTCGGGCTTGCCAGCCTTGTGCAGCAATAGGGTCGGCGGACGGCCGGTGGTGGTGCAATGTCCGGTGGAACCACAATGCGTATGATTCTGGGTTCAGCGCTGCTGGCGGGCGCTTGTTGCGGGGCGTCGGCCGACGGTGGCTGGAAGGCCGGGGTGGGCGTCGCGGACATCACGCCGGCGCAGCCGCTTTGGATGGCCGGCTACGCCTCCCGAAACCATGCCGCCGAGGGTACGCTTCAGCCGCTTCATGTGAAGGCGCTGGCCCTTGAGGACGGTGCGGGAACACGGGGGCTGCTGCTGACCTCAGACCTGCTCGGCTTTCCTCCCGAAACGGCCCAACGCCTATCGGAGTTGATTGGCCGGGAGTGCAATCTGCCGCGCTCTGCGGTCATGCTGAGCTGTTCCCACACCCATTCCGGACCGGTGCTGCCGCACGCCCTCTCAGATATCTATCCGTTGGATGACGCTCACCGCGCCGCAATTGATGCCTATGGAGTGATGCTCGATGCGAGAATTGCCGAGGCGGTGCGCGGGGCATTCGGTTCCATGGAACAGGTAGTGCTCGCATCCGGCACGGGTGTCACGCGGTTTGCCGTCAACCGTCGGGAAAATGTGGAGGCGGAGATTCTCGAGAATCCTTTCATAAAGGGTCCCAGCGACCACTCCGTGCCCGTGATCCGTGTGGCGCGGCGTGACGGCTCACTGCTCGCGGTTGTGTTTGGTTATGCCTGCCACGGCACCGTGCTGGACGGTTACCAATGGTCGGGCGACTATCCGGGTTTCGCCCAGGCTGAACTTGAGACCGCACACCCCGGCGTGACGGCGATGTTTTTCGCGGGTTGCGGCGCTGACCAGAATCCAATGCCGCGGCGGAGTGCGGCGCGGGCCCGGCAATACGGACGTGAACTGGCGGCGGCGGTGGACCGGGTGCTGGGGGAGATGGTCGAGCCGCTTGATGCGCACCTGGATATGCACTTTCGGGAGATTGAGCTGAGACTGGCGGAAATACCGGGCGTTGACCGTCTTGCCGAACTTGCCGGAAGCACTTCGGGGTACGAGCAGCGCTGCTATGCCCGATTGCTGAATGATGCGCGCGCGGGACACACCTTCCCGCAGACGCGGCCCTATCCCATACAGCTTTGGCGTCTCGGACAGCAGACGCTGGCGGCCCTGGGTGGCGAGGTGGTCGTGGACTACGCCCTGTCCGCAAAAAAGATGCTCGGACCGGGCACCTTTGTCATGGGATACGCCAACGGCGTGGTGGGGTATATTCCCACGGAACGAATCTTGCATGAGGGCCGTTATGAGGGGAAGGTTTCGCAGGTCGTGTACGGCATGCCGTCCGTCTGGAGCGGTGACGTTGAGAAACGGGTCTTGGGCGGCATTGCCGATACCGCCCGGGAGGCGGGGCTGGAAGTGAGGGAGTAGGGGGGAGGCACGGGCCGTCTGCGCCCCGCCCAAGATTCCGTAAGGAAGCCATGGAATCCGTTAACCGATATGACATGATCCTGTTTTGTCTGCAACTTGGCGTGATGCTTTCCACGGCGCTGGGATGCGGGCGGATCATGCAGCGGTTTCACCAGCCCCGCGTGCTGGGGGAACTGATTGGTGGCATACTCCTTGGGCCAACCTTGTTTGGCGCACTGGCGCCGGGTCTGCACGGAGGACTGTTCCCCCCGGCAGGCAGCACTGTGGTGCTGCGCGAGGGGGTGATACGCATCGGCATGCTCTTCTTCATGTTTGTGGCGGGGCTGGAAGTGCAGTTGACCCAGGCGCGGCGTTTGGGGCCCAGCATTGCGCTGACCAGCGGTTTCGCCATTGCCGTGCCGTTTGCGCTGGGCTACGGCATGGTGCTTCTGTTTCCGGGGCTTTGGGGTGCGCCGGTGCTCGCGCACAGGCAGATTCTCGCGCTCTGTATCGCCACGGCCCTGTCCATTTCGGCGCTCCCGGTTATCGGGCGCATATTGATGGACCTTGGGCTGATGAACCGCGAAGTGGGGCTGGTGGTAATGACCGCAGCCACGATAAACGATCTCCTGAGCTGGTCTGTCTTCGCGCTGGTGCTGGGCACATTGGTTCCGGGTGCCTCTTGGATAAGTGTGGCGGTGCGCGTGGGCACCGTCGTGTGCGTGGTGCTGTTCGTGCTGGGTCCCGGACGCTGGCTGGGCGCTTCATTGATGCGCCGCATGCATGCGCCGCTCCTTTGGCCGAGCGGGTTTGTCGGAATCATTGCGGTGATGGTTCTGGTGTCCGCCGCCTGCGCGGAGGGGATCGGCGTTCACGCCGTCTTCGGCCCCTTCCTGGTGGGGATGGCGCTGGGCCGGGGACTGCAGGGCGAGGCGCAGCAGCGTGCCCACGAGGTCATCTCGCAGTTCGCCCTGAGCTTCTTTGCGCCGCTCTATTTCGTGTCCGTTGGGCTTAATGCGAACTTTGCGGCCGACTGTGACCTGGTCTTGGTGGTGCTGGTGCTGCTCGTGGCCTGTGTTGGGAAGGTTCTTGGCGGAGGGCTGGGCGCGCGACTGGGCGGGATGACCGGGCGGGAGGCGCTCGCGGTGGGATTTGGTTTGAACGCGCGCGGCGCGATGGACATGATTCTGGCGTCGGTGGCGCTGGAGTACGGGATCATTGACCGGCGCATCTTTGTGGCGCTGATCATTATGGCTTTGGTGACTTCAATGATTAGCGGTCCGGCGATGCAGATGCTGCTGCCGAACCGGGGACAAGAACGGCAATCCGAAACGAATGCCGCTCTTCTCCAGTCTGAAAGAGAAAGGTGTTGACGGAAGCGTTCCCATGGACGCCGTTCGGTTATGTGCGCAATAGTGGAGAATACTTCGATGAAGGTCCGTTCGAATCATCCCATAATCTGTTCAAAGTCGACGTTTGCGGCTTTGCTCGCGGTCTTGTGCTGCATTGGCTTGGCAATCTTGTCGCAGGGGTGCCATGCGCAGGCAGCGCCGCCCTTCAATCGTCCCTACCTGACCTGGCAGGGTGACCCGTGCACGACCATGACCGTGACGTTTCAGACAGCGGCTGTGCCGAAGACCGTGGCGCTTCGTTACGACACGGCGTCCCATGCGGGAAAGCCGGACGCTTATTCAGGCAAGGTGGCCGGTGTGTCGCACCAGATTGAGGGTCTGGCGGACAAGCGGAGCATCAACAGCGCGGAACTGACCGGGTTGAAGCCGGGAACCCGCTACTATTTTGCCTTCCAGGGAGAGAACGGGGAGTTCTCCAGGGAATACCAGTTTGAAACCATTGCCAACGACGAACGGATGATCCGGTTTGTTGATGGCGGAGACGTGGGCGAGTTTCCATCGGTGCCCGGGCTGTTCAAGTCTGCGGCGGCGCAGAACCCGGCCTTTGTGGAGATAGGCGGGGACATTGCCTACGAAGGCGGGAACTTGGACGAGTACGCCACGGTGGATGCGTGGCTGGACCTGTGGACCAACGCGATGACCGCACCCGACGGGCGGCTCATTCCGCTGGTGGCCGTCATTGGCAACCACGAGGTCAACCACGGAAGCGGGACCAAGGAACAGCGCGCCCCCTTCTATTACGGCTATTACCCGCAGGGCGGCAAATCCTATTTCGTGCGCGACTTTGGCCCCAATCTGCGGTTCATCGCGCTGGACTCGGACCACACGGTTTCGCATGCCGACCAGGCGGGATGGCTCAAGGAACAGTTGCAGGCACCGGCCGGAAAACACCGGGTCGCCTCCTACCATGTGCCTCTGTTTCCGTCCCATCGGGAGTTTTCGGGGGGTGATTCGGAGGCGGGGCGGCGCTTGTGGATGCCGCTCTTCGACGAGTTCCACGTGGGGCTTTGTCTGGAACATCATGACCACACGTTCAAGCGCAGCAAGGCGATGCGCGGCGGCGAACCCGACCCTGCGGGCACAGTGTACCTGGGCGACGGCTGTATGGGCCAGGACCCGCGTGAGGTGGACACTTCCCGCTTCTACATCGAGAAGGCCGCGCAGTTGCGCAATTATTGGGTGGTGGATGTGACGCCGGACAAGGTGTCCTGCCGGGCCATAGGCGAGGACGGAAAAGTGTTTGACGAATGCTCGGCGAATTAGGCGAAGGCTACTCTCAAATCTCAAATCTCAGATTTAAGATTCGGAGCTATGCTCCGCTGTCTGCCTTGTCGCGGGCGTCGAACTGCTGCCAACGTTCGCGGACGCCTTCCTGAAATTCCAGCTCAAGCGCCGGGTCCAGTCCCTTGAACCTGCCCTGCGCGGAGAGATAATCATCCAGCGGACGCAGTTGCCCGCCGCCCTTCGCAATGGTCTTTGTCTTTCCCGTGAAGCGGAACACGCCGTCTTCGATTTCGTACAGCGGAAGCACACCCGTCTCGACGGCAAGGCGGCCCAGGCTGATGGTGTCGCGGGTGGGGAAAGCCCAGCCCGGGGGACAGGGCACATGAATGTGGATGTAGCGCATGCCCTTGCGGTCGCGCGCCTTGAGCACCTTGTCATACAGGTCGCCTGGATAGGAGGGGCTGGCCGTGGCGATATACCCGACCTGGTGGGCCTCCATGATCTTGGACATGTCCTTCTTGTGCTCCTGCTTGCCGTGCAGGGGCGTGGTGGCGGTCCTTACGCCCTTGGGGGTGGAGCTGGAACGCTGGGTCCCCGTGTTCATATAGGCTTCGTTGTCGTAGCAGATGAAGAGAACGTCCTCGTCTCGTTCGGCGGCGCCGCTGAGCGCCTGAATGCCGATATCGACCGTTCCGCCGTCGCCCGCCATGGCCACCACGCGAATCTGCTCCCTGCCCAGCGCCCTGAGGCCGGCGGCCACGCCGGTGGCCGTCGCGGCCGTGCTCGGGAAGGTGCAGTTCAGCCAGGGAACGCTTACCGAGGAGACGGGATACATGCCGCCCAGCACCGTCAGGCAGCTTGCCGGAATCGTCATAATGGCCTTGTTGTCGAGCGCTTTGAGTATGAACCGGTACGCGATGGCCAGTCCGCAACCGGCACAGGCGCGGTTTCCGGGCTGGAGATACTCAACTTCGGGCAGGTCTAGTATGTTTGTGGTCATGCTGGCTCAGATTTGGCAGTTCAGCCATTCGGTCGGTTTGTTGGTAATTCCGGCTTCGAGGTTCTGCAGGGCAGTTTGGGCGACCTCCGCCATTTCGCGCGCCTTGATGTCACGGCCGCCAAGACCGGCAATGTGCCCCTGAACAACGGGGTTGGACTCGCTGCCGTACAGGGCCGCCTTCAGGTCCGTGCAGATGGGTCCCGCGTTGCCGTAACTCAGGCTTTTGTCAAAGACAAGTACCAGCCGTGCCCGGCGGGTTGCCTCGATCAGTTCCTCATTCGGGAAGGGGCGGTAAACCCGCACGCCGATGACGCCGGCGGCGATCCCCGCTTCGCGCAGTGCATCCACCGCCACGCTGGCCTCGCTGGCCAGACTTCCCGCGGCGACGAACAGGACATCGGCATCTTCGGTGCGATCTTCCCAGAGCATGCCGCCGCAACTGCGGCCAAAGGCCTTCTCATACTCCTTGTCCACCGCAACGATGGTTTCACGGGAGTTCTCGAGCGCCTCCTGGAGGAGG
>CAIJOU010000222.1 GCA_903822375.1 Candidatus Hydrogenedentota bacterium | reverse complement strand
TGGAGTATTTCGAGAAGACAGGTCAGATGGACGGTCTGCGGTTGCGGCGCCTGGGCATTCCGGATGTGTTTAGCGGGCAGGCCACCCGCGAGGAACAGGTCGAGATGCATGATCTGGACGCCAGGGGGCTCTGCGCCGCAGTGCGGGAGATGCTTGGGAAGAATTCAGAATCCGGAATTCAGAATCCGGACTAGACTGGGAGCGCCGGCGTCTCACCGGCCATTCCGGTCAGGGCGCGGCGTTTTCAAAATACCGTGCAAAGGAGCAGTTGCGGCAGGAGGGATTTGTCTCGCACCAGTCGTGGTGCATCTGAATAAGGCCCTGCTGTAACTGGAAGCTGATACGGCTTGGAGGATGGGGCAGCACCCATGTCTTCATTCTCTTCGTGATGGCGTTGTCCGGTTCGCCCGGCAATTTCTCGAAAAGGGCAAGCACCTTCTCCTCAAGGGGCCGGTTGCGGTTGCGGCGGGCAAGGGCCAATCCGGCGGGCAGGAAAACGTTTCCCACGATGGCGAGGATACGGGCTTCGCCGAAGATTGCCACTGGGGCGGACTGCACCTTTCCATTCCAAGTGTAATGAGAGGTCCAGAAGCCCATGGGTCGGGGGAAAATCGTCTCAAACCTGGCCAAACGCTCCCTTGCGGAAAGCGCTTCAGCCCAAACCGACTCGACGGACTCTGCCAAGCCAGTGGGTGCGGTGCGAGCAATAACGCGGGCGGCACCGGACAGACGGCGCTCAGGCGTGTTGGCGGGACGGATACCCGCGCGGGGCCATTCGACGGCCAGGGCGCGCAGCCCGGGCAGGTGGGTTTGACGCAGTTCGGTCAGCCGCTGGTGATGTTCAACGGCGGCCGGGTCGCCGGACTCGGGTGGGGCCGTCGGTAGCAGCCCGGTCATCGTCAGAAAGGCTGTTTCCAGAGCCAATGGGTCCAGACGGGCCAGTTGCCGGGCCCGGTCATAGGGCAGTTGCCGGGCGAGAAGATGGAATTCTTTCTTAAAGCGGCTGTAGCCGCAGGCGGTCATGAAGGCCTCGTACAATGCCTGTTCAAGTCCTGCGGCGTCGGCGCGTTCCTGAAGCGCCCGTGCCTTGCTGAGCATGCGCCACTCTCCCGCCAGACGCAGAAAGGACAGCATTCTGTCGGGGGGGTCTGCGGCCACCATGCCTGCGCAACGGCCACAGGTGCCCCCTGCGGGAGGGGCAATGGGCGTTTCGGGTGAAAGCGACTCGATGGCCTGCTCCGACAGAAGCGCATCCAGGGAAAGGGTGGCCACGCTTCGGCCGGACCGGGTGCGTGCGGGTGTCACTTTTTGGTCCGCCGTGTGCACAACGTGGAGGATGACATCGTTATAACGCGGGTCTTCATGATGGCCATGGGCGCGCCAGCCCCCCGCGCGCAGATGGACCTCCACGTCACCCGTGTGCAGCACTCCGTTAAAGAGAAGTTGGGCGGTCCGGAAGTCGGGACCTTCCTGCCGGTTCAGCCAACCGGGAGAAATGACCCGGAGACGGTGACCCTCAATGGTGCGCAGTTCCTCGGCGGGCCAGGGCTGGGTGCGCCAGGCATCCTGAAGAAGGTCTTCGGTAATCAAGTCAGCCCGTTCGCGGACCTGCGTGGCCGTTCCTCGAACGGCATCGTACTCCCCGGAAAACATGCGGTTCATGGTTTGGTCCCAACCTCACAATTCCCAGCGTTAAGATCCCATAACCGGGGGCGGCAGTGCAAGCCCGGCTTGGCGGACAATGCCCATGGGGGGTACAATGCGGTTGTCAGCGGGCGGTAATGGAACTAAGGACGGCATGTTCATGGAATACAATCGGCTTGGAAAGACGGGATTGCAGGTTTCAGAGGTCTGTCTTGGGACGATGACCTTTGGCAATGAGGCCGACGAAGAGACATCCCGAGCGCTTATGACCGAAGCTTTTGACCGGGGAATAAACTTCTTCGATTCGGCGCACAATTATAACAAGGGATTGACCGAGGAGATTGTGGGGCGATGGATTGGGCCGCACCGCGATGAGATAATTCTTACCTCAAAGGTGTACTTTCCCGCCGGGGGCGGACGCAATGATCAGGGCATTTCCCGTCGCAATCTGCTTGCAGCAGTGGAGAAGTCCCTGCGAAGGCTCCAAACGGACCGTATAGACCTGCTTTACCTGCACCACTGGGACGAGCATGTGTGCATGGAGGAGTCGTTGCGTGCGCTGAACACGTTGGTTGAGCAGGGCAAGGTTGTCTATGCCGGACTCTCGAATTTTGCGGCGTGGCAGATGATGAAAGCGGTTGACGTGGCGCGAATGCGGAACTTTGCGCCGATTTCTTGCATTCAGCCCATGTACAATCTGGTGAAGCGCCAGGCCGAAGTCGAGATTCTGCCGATGGCGGCGCACGAGAAACTGGCCGTGGTTCCGTATAACGCGATTGGCGCGGGCTTGTTGACCGGGAAATACCTGAAAGGCGGCACGGGCCGGCTGGACGAGGCGGAGATGTACCGGCAACGTTATGCCGACCGACGATACGAAGAGGTGACCCGGCGCTTTGTGGCGTATGCAGAGCAAAAAGG
>CAIJOU010000221.1 GCA_903822375.1 Candidatus Hydrogenedentota bacterium | reverse complement strand
CGTCTCGTCCGCAACGGCGGACTCTACGTGAACAACGTCCGCATTGACGCGGAAGACGCCAAACTGGGCCAGGCCTCCCTGCTGACCGCCAATCTCGCCGTGGTGCGCACCGGCAAGAAGAGCTATTACCTGTTGCGCTTTGTGTAAATCGAGAAGGCGCGGAAAAGGGCTTCCTCAATTCCCCCTTCGGAAGGGGGAATTGGGGCAGGCGTGCGGTCAGGTTGTGGCGGAGCACATCCCCTAGGCGGCTTCCGTCCTCCCTGACTTCAAAGGGCGATTGTGAATGCCTTCGGGCGGGTTGTTCTATGCGCATCTCGCGTGAACCTTCCCGGGCCAATCTAATAGACTGTCTTCTGTAAACGTTATTCTCGTAAAGACAGGGGATTGGCCATGCGTCTGTTTCGTAACACCGCTGTGGGTTGCCTCACGATGTCGCTGCTGCTCTTGGCGGCGGCGACGGCCTTTGCCGAAGAGGCCGAATACCGCGCGGCCATCTTCTGGGAGCCGTCCATGCCCGTCGTGGGCGCGGCCACGCCGCCCGGGACCTTTGAGCGGGTCTTCAGGGAGCAGGCCATCCCAACCACCCGGCTGAATGCCGAGCAGGTGTGCGACCCGGCGGCGTTTAACGCGGACCTCTATGACCTGCTGGTGGTGCCCATGGGCGCGTCCTATCCCGCGGCGGGCAAGGCGGCGTTGGTGGCCTTTCTCAAGCGCGGCGGGGACCTCTTTTGCACCGGGGGCTACTCGTTCGATGCGCTGTTCGTGAAGCAGGACGGCAAATGGATGCCGCAGGAGGAACTGCTGAAGGCGGCGCGCGCGCAGGCGTCCGACCCGGCGGTGTCGCTGCTGCCCAACGGCGGCTTTGAAAAGGGCGGCGAGGGCTGGTTTCCCATTCCGGGCAACGAATGCACCATCGTAGGCGAGCCGGGGTGCACCGGCGCGGCCTGCGGGCGGGCGGCCAACACGGCCACCGGGGGCGGCTGCGCCTGGCGCACGGTCCTGCCCGTCGAGCCGGGCAAGACCTATCTTGTCGGCGCGCGGCTCAAGACCGGTCCGGTGCAGGGTTCCGGCTACGCCTACATGGCCGTCTACCAGTACGCCGCCGACGGCAAGATCCTGCACTTCATCGACTTCATCCAGAAACAGCAGGCGACGGACTGGCAGCGCCATGAGACCATGGTCGATGTCTTGCCCGGCGCGGCCCGGGTCGAGTTCAGCGCGGGTTTCTACCGCGCCTCGGGCGAGGCCTGGATCGACGACGTCACCTGCGCGCCCATGCCCCGCGAGGTCCGCATCAACGCCCACTACGGCAAGCCCGAGGACGGCCTGATCGTCGAACCGGACCAGTTGATGATGTTCAGCCCGGACCAGAAGTATGCTGGATTGCTTGAGGGAGGTTGGGAACCACTGACAGAACAAGGATACGAGGCTACTGCACAATTGGGTGGAACGGCGCGGTGGTACATGTTGGATGGCCGTTTTCTGGGTCCTTCCCGCAATGCGGGAATTGTGGCACGCGGCGTTGTCGTCCATCACTTTGAAGGCGTCTTTGCAGGGTCCACATGGGTGCTGTTCGGCGCGGAACAGAAGGAACTCTTTGAGGAAGAAACAAGCCACAATAGACTCGAAAATTCGGCATCCATCCTTAAACGCGGTCTTTTCCTGCGGGACGTGACCACCGACCTGCCCTTTTATCACAAGGGTGAAACGGCAACAATCCGGGCGCGGGCAAGCAACGCATCCAAATTGCGGCGTTCGGAGACACTGATTTGTGTGGCCGACCCCGGACAATTCGGAGGAGTACCTGCTACCCTCGGCGCACAGCCCCTCTCATTGGCTCCGGGGGAGTCGGCCGTAAGCGAGTTTGTGTGGAACATACCGGATGCGGAGGTGGGAGACGCCTGCGCGCAAGCCTACTTTGGAAACTTAAACGCCCTTTTCAGCGTCGAGTGCGTTGACAAGGCCGAGACACCCATTTGCGTAGAACACACGGTCCCTGCAATGAAGTACTGCGTCCAGCTTCGCGCCGAGGACAACGCCTATTTCCTCCTTTCTTGGGCAGACATGCAGCCCGTAAATGCCAAGCTCCTATGGGGCACATGCCTGTTCGGCACGGACACCTATTCGAACATGTTCTTTTCACCCAATCAGACCATTGCAGCGTGGGGTGGTCTGGGGGGCGACCTGGACCTCATGCGTCAATATGACTTGGACATGTTTGAGAATCTTCAATTTACGCCCGAGAATTATGTCTACACCGAAAAGCAGTGGCGGCAAATGGATGCCCTGATCCAAACTGCCCAGGACAACAATCTCATATACATGGCGGGGTTGTTGGTGGGACAGGACGTTGCCGTATCGGACGAGGAACTGGACAAACAAGCCGCAATGTGCGCGGCCTTTGCGACTCGCTACAAAGAAGTGCCCGGCCTGATCCATTACCTCAATGGTGATTTTCAGTTGAAGATGAAAGACCTGCCCGACCTGCGGCGGGAGTGGAATGCGCTGCTGGCCGAACGTTACGGCAGCGATGCGGCCGCGCGTGAAGTATGGAAAGAGATTGTGCCGACGGATGGCGGGCTGTTGTCCGTGACCGACCGCGCGGCGCAGTCATGGTACGACCCCAAGGCGCAGGATGTGGCCGAATTCAAAATGCGGCTCATGCGACGCTGGATTAACCGGCTTTGTGACGCTATCCATGCCGTCGACAAGAAAGAACGCGCGCCGGACCAGAGCGACTTCATGCCTATGCAGGGGTTCGCCAAACCTCCCGTTTACAAATGCCACCCCATCACGGCGGAGTACTACCAGCGCCCGTACAATGGCATCGATCTGCGGCTCACGATGGAGGCGATGGACGCGGCGAATTTCGGCTATTTTGATTTGCCCAAGCGCGACCTGGCCAAGCTGATGGCGACGATCAAGTGGAACGACATGCGGCTCGTGGACAAGATGGTGAACATCGGCGAGTTCGGTGTGAAAACACACGATGCATGGGCACCGGAACGGGGCGGTACGGCGTACCACGTTCAGCGCACGCCCGAAGAGTATGAACAGCTCGTCTGGTGGGTGGTGCATTCGGCACTGGCGATGGGTGTGAGCAAGATTCAGAACTGGTGCTGGGCCGACGACCCGGACCGCATCTTTCCCTGGGGGCTGTGCTACAACAATCCGCTGCGGCCCAAGCCGGTGCTTGCGCTGTACCGCAACTTGCGCGCGGCAGCAGAGTGCGTGCCCATCCAATACACGCCCGCCGACACGGTGTTCGTCATGCCCGACAGTTGGCGCACCGGCGCGCCGGAGGACTTTGCGCACAACACGCTGATCAACGCGCATGAATGTTTGCTGGCGGTGAACGTGCCCTATGACACGGCCAATGAGGCGCATCTCGACCGGCTGTTGCAGAAGCCGCCCAAGTGGGTGGTGATGCCCATGGCCTTCGCCATGTCCGACGCGACGCTGGACAAGCTGCGCGCACTGGCCGAGGCGGGCAGCCTGGTGTATCTGTCGGGCGATCCGTCCATCGGCCCTGATGGTGTGCGGATGCCCGCGCGGCTGGAAAGCTTGTGTGGCGTGAAATTCGAGAGCGAGACAACCCATCCAAGCGGACCGCCCGTACCGGTGGTGAGCGCGACAGACGCGAAGGAAATAGAGAATCCCGCTGGGCTAAAGCTGTACCGCCGCAATGTAGGCAAGGGCGCAATCCTGTGGACACCGGAGCCTTGGGAGACGCTGAAGGGTAAGGACATATTCGTGGACGAACCGGGCATTACGGCCGACCTCAAGCAAAATCTGTATCTCTCCGTCGCGCCGATGGCGGGCGTTGCGCCCGCGGTGCAGTGGACCGCGGACAGCGGCGTTTGGCGGGTGATGGTCACGCCGATAGTTTTCAACGAGTACCACCGCCAACTGATCACCGTCTTTCCGAGGTCGGACATTAGCGCACCGGTGAAGATGAACATTAAGGGCGATGGGTTCGAGTTGGGCTTCGAGTTCCGCAAGACCTGGCCCGCGATGGTGCTGCTGGATGAGAACAAGGAACCCTGCATGGCCACGGGCACGGGCCCTTTCACATTCAACGGTCGGGCGCTGCTGGACGGACCCGGCGCATGGATTTATGTGAAGGGCAAGAAGATCACGTCCACAGACGATCCCTTTGCCGGCCCTGACGGCGGATGGACAGTAATACGGTAGGACGTTGACACGCCGGTTTGTGCCGGCCGTGGACGGCGGTCTTAGGTCCCCCCTTGAGGGGGGTGGTCGGCGAAAGCCGACCGGGGGATGTTGTTCCCTGGAGCGCGCTTAATTAGGTCCACATCCCCCGCCGCTTCGCGGCACCCCCTTCGGAAGGGGGATTGAAAGTCCGTCGCTTCCGGGTGCGGGTTCCAAATGCCGGTGCATGCCCGCGGAATGCGGCAAGCGTCCCTGGCGTTGTTGCGACAGGAGAACTTTCCATGAAAAAACGTTGGCGTATTGCCGGGCTGGGCACACTTGTCGGGCTGTTGGCGCTGGTGGCCGCCCTTTCCGTGACGGCAGGCTGCATCCGCTGCGACGAGTCGATTCAGGTGAACGGCGTGACGCGCCATTACCGGATGCACGTGCCCAGGGATATCGCCGACCGGGGCGCGGTGCCGCTGGTGCTGGCGCTGCACCAGTTCAGCGACACGGACAAGGGCATGGAAGACCTGACCGATTTCGATGCGGTGGCGGACACGGAGGGCTTCGTGGTGGTCTACCCGCAGGGGCAGTGGCGCGTGTGGAACGTCTGGGGCAACAAAACGCCCGATGACGTGGCGTTTCTGAACGCGCTGATTGACAGTGTGTCCGCGCGCTTCAAGATAGACCCCGACCGCATCTACGCCACCGGCGCATCGGCCGGGGGGATGATGGTGCAGTATTTCGCGTGCATGAGCGACCGGCTTGCGGCCGTCGCGCCGGTCATGGGCAGCATGACCTCGGACTGGGCGGCAACGTGGCCCGTCCAGTCGCCCATTCCCGTCTTGATCATGCACGGCACAAAGGACCCGGTCATCCCCTTCAAGGGCGGCGACACGAACGCTGGACCGGGCCGGAACGTCACCTTTCTCTCGGCGCAGGAAAACGCGGCCTTCTGGGCGAAGCGCAACGGCTGCGGGGAGACTCCGACAGAAGAGACCCTGCCCGATGCCGCCATGGGCGACGCATTTTATGTGAAGAAGTGGACTTGGTCCTGCGATTCCGCGCGGGAGGTGCTGCTGTACGAAATAGGCGGCGGCGGGCACACCTGGGCCGGGCACAGAAACTGGTATCCCCAGTTCATCGTTGGCCCGGTCGCACCCGAACCGGACGCTACCCGGGTCATATGGGACTTCTTCAAGGCGCACCGGCGCGGCGGGTGAACAGGGTGAAAACGGCGTAAAAGGGGTGTAAACTAAACCGTGAGAATGGAGGTGTCCCATGTCCATGAACGCGGTGATTGCCGGTGTCGTGATTCTGGTTGTTGCGGGGGATATGGCCGGGCTGTACTGGTTTGCGCGGCGTTTCGGCGCGTTTGCGCCGGTGCGGCCGGAGACAACCGCCATCGAGCCCATGTGGATTGCCTACAACACGCATTCGGGCCCCTATCAGCTCATCGGTCCTGTGTGCGACGCCGTGTGCACCGCCGTGGGTGAAACCTGCGGCATCACCCCCGAACTGGGTTTCGGCCTGTATTTTGACAGTCCGCGCAAGGTGGCCAAGGACCAGCTCCGCAGTCTGGGGGGATGTGTCATTCCGGCGGACAAGGCGGAGGGATTGAAGAACATGTCGCTGCCGTTCCGTACCGCAGCGCTGCCCGGGGGGCGGGCGGTGGTGGTGCGGTTTCCGTTCCGCGGGCGCATGTCTATTGTGGTGGGTGCGATGCGGGTGTATCCCGCCATGAACCGCCATTTTGCGGAAGCGGGCGTGCCTGAGGGGCCATTTATGGAAATCTACGACATGGGGGCCGGCGAAATACGCTACATCCGCCCGTTGGACATCCCCAACGAGGCACTGGAGCGCCTGCTGTAGCAGCCCCCCCCGGCGATCCTTTCAGGCGGTGGCATTTCAGGGATGAAACTGATATCATCCGAAAACTGTCCAATGGATAAGGATTAGTGTTTTCCGTCCCCGACGGGGCGGAAAAGGCGTGTCTGCCGGGTGGGGTCCGCCGGCGGAACGCGCCCCATATTTTCGGGTTTTCGGGACCAACCTCAACCCCAGATGGAAACGAACAAGCATGGACAAGAACCAGATTACCCGCAGAGCGTTTCTTGCCGCCTCCACCACCTCCGCGGTGCTGGCAGGCTGCGCCACCAGCCCGAAGCCGAACACGGCCAAGGTCGTTCCGGGCAAGGTGTCGCCCAACCAGAAAGTCAACGTGGCCTGCATCGGCGGCGGCGGCAAGGGCCTGGACGACATGATGAACGCCAAAAAGGCGGGCGCGAACATCGTCGCCATCGCGGACCCGGACTGGAAACGGGCAGCAGAGGGGTTCTACCGCTGCAAGGACGCCAAGCAGTTCAAAGACTACCGCAAGATGCTGGACGAGATGGGCAAGGACATTGACGCCTGCACCGTCAGCACGCCGGACCACACCCACGCCCCCGCGGCCTACCGCGTCATGAAGTCGGGCAAGCACGTCTACTGCCAGAAGCCGCTGACGCACACCATCGCCGAAGCGCGGCTCCTGCGCAAGGTCGCCAAGGAAACCGGCGTGGTCACCCAGATGGGCAACCAGGGCCACTGCGGCGTCGGCGTGCGCGAACTGTGCGAAATGATGTGGTCGGGCGTGATCGGCGACGTCAAAGAGGCGCATGTCTGGACAAACCGCCCGATCTGGCCGCAGGGCATTGCCGCACCGCTGCCTGAAGAGCCGGTTCCGGCGGACATGGAATGGGACCTGTGGATCGGCACCGCGCCGACCCGCGCCTACAACAGCAAGTACGCGCCGTTTAACTGGCGCGGCTGGTGGGATTTCGGTTGCGGCGCCATCGGCGACATGGCCTGCCACATCTTTGACGCGGCCTTCTGGTCGCTCAACCTGATCGAGGCGGAAACCTTCACGGCCCAGTCCATCGTGTCCGAGGGCATGACCGACCAGTGCCCGCCGCTCAAGTCCACCATCAAGATTGACTTTCCCGCGCGCGGCAAGATGTGCCCGGTCAGCGTCTACTGGCACGACGGCGGCATTCTGCCCGACCGCCCGAAGGACATCCCGGCCGACCAAAAGATCGGCGACGGCGACAACGGTTCGCTGTTCATCGGCTCCAAGGGCTACCTGACCGCCGGCGAATACGGCGGACATCCGCGCCTGCTTCCCGATGCAAAGATGGTGGATTACAAGAAGCCGGCCCCGACCATCAAGCGCGTGTCGCACAACGACCCGTACTACGACTGGATCGAGTGCATCCAGAACGGCGGCAAGACCGCGTCGAATTTCGACTACGCCTCGCCGCTGACGGTGGTCGCCAACTTCGGCAACGTGGCCCTGCACGCCAAGGGCGAGCCGCTGGTTTATGACGTGAAGAACGGCAAGGTCACAAACAACGCGAAACTGAACGCGCTGCTGACCAAGGAATACCGCAAGGGCTGGGAACTGCCGGTCTGATTGGTTTGACAGATTGCCTGAGATTTCACCGTGCCCTGTCCGTTCACCGGACAGGGCACGGTCCTTTGTGTGTGTGGTGTTGATGTCGGGGAGAGGATGGGAGTCGCCAGCAGGCTGTGGGACAGGCGCCCTCGCCTGTCGACCCTTGGGCACGGTTGCCGACTGACAGCCGGGGGCGGCTGTCCCACAGTTTCGGACCGGGTTTCGCTACCGGGCGGGCTTGTACCACTTGAACATGCGGGGAACGCCGCGATCCCGGTCCACATCGGAGAAGGAAAGCGGCAGGGTGCTCTTGCGTTCCGGGTCGGTCACATGAAAGTGCAGATGGGGCAGCATGCTGTTGCCCACATGCCCGCTGGCGGCAATGACCTGGCCCTGGGTCACCTTGTCGCCGACGGCCACGCGGCTGCCATCTTTCTTGATGTGCAGGTAATAACCCAGCGTGCCGTCCTCATGGCGAAGCACCACCATGTTGTTGGGCCACCGGTAGCCGTGGCCGTCATGTTCGACAACGACCTTGATTACCTCTCCGGCCCGGGCCGCGCAGATGTCCGAACCCACGGGCATGGCAAAATCATAGGCGAACTGCTCCCACCCGCGATGGCTGACCACACCGCGGTTGCTCTGCACGCAGAGGTAGGTTTTGGTTATGCTTCACAAGTTCTGCAAAAAAGAGACATGATGTTTCTGACAAACAACCCCGGGGCGACAGGCCCCATGGAGGAAACATCATGTCTGGTGAGAAGAGTATCAAATTGGCGAAGCATTGGAAAGAGCTTTTGAGT
>CAIJOU010000220.1 GCA_903822375.1 Candidatus Hydrogenedentota bacterium | reverse complement strand
GACGCCCACCGCGGAACCTGCTAAAGTGGGGTAGGGCGGGCGCAGGCCCGCCGGTCAACACCATCTTAAATTGCCCCGGTACCTGTCGAAGGATGGGGGTAACCTCACAGTACCGGCAGCTTGTGGACAAGACAGATACGGGTTTCGTGGTAGTCGATGTGCGGGGCATCGTAACGGCGGCCAACGAGCCCTATTCGCGCCTCGCGGGCGCGAAAGGGCCGGAGAGCCTCATCGGCCGGTCGGTCATTGAGTGGACCGCCCCCGACGAGCGCGAGAAGAACGCCGAGGCGGTGGCCCTCTGCGCCAGGCAGGGCTTCATCAAGGACTTCGAGACCGCCTATCAGCATGGCGACGGCAGGCGGGTGGACATCATTGTCAACGCGACCACAAATGCGTCGCCCGGGGACGAAACGCACCTGCTTTCCTATTGCCGGGACATCACCGAGCGCGAGCGGCTGGAAACATTCGGTGAAATCAGCAGGCAAGTACTGCAGATATTGAACAGTCCGGATGATTGTCAGGATTCACTCCGGCGCTCACTCGCCACAATAAAGAGACTGACCGGATTTGACGCCGTGGGAATGCGCCTGCGGGACGGGGAAGACTTCCCCTATTTCGCCCAGGAAGGCTTTTCCAACGATTTCCTGCTGACGGAAAACACGCTTGTCGAGCGCGGCGCGGACGGCGGGGTGCGCCGGGACGGCAACGGCAATGTTCGCCTGGAATGCACCTGCGGCCTGGTAATTTCCGGCAGGACCGACCCTTCCAACCCGCTCTTCACGCGGGGCGGAAGCTTCTGGACCAACGATTCCTCTGCGCTGCTTGAACTTCCGGCCGACCAGGATCCCCGGCTGCATCCGCGAAACCACTGCATACACCAGGGCCATGCCTCCGTGGCGCTGGTGCCCATCCGCACGAAGGATCAGACCATCGGCCTGCTGCAGTTCAACGCCCGCAGGCCAGGGTGCTTTTCCATCGCTGCAGTTGAAAAGCTTGAAGATTTTGCGGCGCATGTCGGCAACGCGCTGATGCGCAAGCAGACCGAGGAAATGCTGCGGGAGAGCGAGGGGAAATACCGTGCCCTTTTTGAGCACTCCCGCGACGCCCTGATGACGCTGGCACCGCCTTCCTGGGGCTATACCTCGGGAAACCAGGCAGCCGTGTACATGTTCCGCGCGGCCAGCGAGAAGGAATTCATCTCCTGCGCGCCTTGGGATTTGTCGCCGGAGCGGCAGCCGGACGGGCGGGTCTCCGCCGAGAAAGCCGGGGAAATGATTGAAACGGTCCTGCGCGAAGGGGGCCATTTCTTCGAGTGGACGCACAAGCGGCTGGACGGCGGGGAGTTTCCCGCCACCGTGCTCTTGACCAGATTTGAGCATGACGGAAGACAGGTCGTCCAGGCGACGGTCAGGGACATCACGGAGCAGAAGCGGCAGGAGGAGGAGAAGACGCGGCTGTTGGCAATCATGGATGAATCCCCGGATTTCATCGGGGTCGCCGACCTGCAGGGCAACCTCCTCTATCACAACCGGGCCGCGAAAATGATGGTGGGGTTGCCGGCAGACGCCGACCTCTCTCACCTGAAGATCGCGGACATGCACCCGGATTGGGCCGCGAAGCTGGTTCTGGAAGAGGGTATTCCCGCCATTCTCCGGGGGGAGGTATGGAGGAGCGAGAGCGCGGTGCTGCATCGCAATGGAACCGAGACACCCGTTTCACAGGTCTTGTCGGCTCACAGGGACTCGTCCGGGCAGCAGACGCTCATTTTCACCATCATGCACGACATCTCTGAGCGCAAAAAGGCAGAGAAGGAGCGTGAGTCGCTGCAGGTGCAGTTGAACCAGGCCCAGAAGATGGAGTCGGTGGGGCGGCTGGCGGGCGGCGTGGCGCATGATTTCAACAACATGCTGGCGGTGATTCTCGGCTACACCGAGGTGGCACTGGGCCAGTTACACCCGGATCTGCCGCTCCATGGCGACCTTGAGGAAGTCCACAAGGCGGGCAAGCGGGCCGCCGACCTGACCCGCCAACTGCTGGCCTTTGCCC
Organism: Candidatus Hydrogenedentota bacterium; assembly: GCA_903822375.1. GTDB lineage: Bacteria > Hydrogenedentota > Hydrogenedentia > Hydrogenedentales > CAITNO01 > CAITNO01. The sequence goes on along the minus strand of CAIJOU010000220.1, from coordinate 1,072 downwards.
GCAAGCAGGTGGTCATGCCCAAGATTATGGACCTGAACGAGTGCGCGGGCGGCATGCTCAAAATGCTGCAGCGGCTCATCGGAGAGAACATTCAACTCAACTGGCAGCCGGGGGCGGACCTGTGGCCGGTCATGATGGACCCGTCCCAAGTGGACCAGATTCTGGCGAACCTGTGCGTCAACGCCCGGGACGCCATCGTCGATGTCGGCAGAATCACCATCGAGACGAAAAACCGCAGCGTTGACGAGCACTACAGTGCCTGTCATGCGGGCTTGGCGCCCGGGGAGTATGTGACGCTTGCCGTGAGCGACACTGGCTGCGGAATGGACCGGGAAACGCAGAACCTGATCTTTGAGCCGTTCTTTACAACCAAGGAGATGGGCAAAGGCACCGGCCTGGGTTTGGCAACCGTTTTCGGCATCGTCAAGCAGAACAGCGGCCACATCAATGTCTACAGCGAGGTGGGTCGGGGAACGACGTTCACCATTTACCTGCCCCGGCATGCAGGGGAGGCCGAAAAGGCAGGCACGCAAAACGTGGTGGAAGCGAACCTATGCGGCAACGAGACCATCCTGTTGGTGGAAGACGAACCGTCCTTCCTGGCTCTGGCCGCTGTTTTGCTGGAGCGCCATGGCTACACTGTGCTGTCGGCAGGCAGCCCACGCGAGGCGCTCCGTCTGGCCGGAGAGCACAGCGGAGAGATCCGTCTGCTGATGACCGACGTGGTCATGCCGGAAATGAACGGCCGGGACCTGGCCCACAACCTGTCATCCCTCATTCCACAGGTCAAGTGCCTGTTCACGTCCGGCTACACGGCCGATGTCATTGCCCGCCAGGGTGTGCTGGATGAAGGGGTCCATTTTATCCAGAAGCCTTTTTCCGTAAGCGGTCTGGCCAACAAAGTGCGGGAAGTGCTGGACAACGAATAGTCTCTGACCTATCCCCAGTTTGGTGCCGCCTGCAGCGTGACCAGAAACCTTAACGCATCCAGTGCGTATTGCAGGCACACGCCCTTTTGCCTGATGTAGAGATACCCCATGCGCAACAGGTTGATGACGCGCATCTTGCAGGT
>CAIJOU010000219.1 GCA_903822375.1 Candidatus Hydrogenedentota bacterium | reverse complement strand
GTCGACGGCCAAGCCGGCGAAGGTGACTGCGGCCCAGCAGGCGGATAAGAAGGAGAGCGTCGAGCCGGCGAAAGAAGCCCAGGAAAAGAAGGCGGCCGACGACACGCCCGTGGGATGGCTTCCGCCGGTGGCAGAAGCGCCTGCCACTGCGGCGGAGGATGAAATCGTCCTTTCCGGCACGAATCTGGAACTGATCTTCACGCGGGTGGGGGCGCGGTTGAAGCAGGCAAAGGTCGTGCTGGGCAAGTCGGGGGCCGATTCGGCGCAACTCGTGCCTGAGACACCGGGCAAGTCTGATGCGAACGCGGCCTATCCGCTGGGCCTGCGTTTCTCTGACCAGTTCTGGGGAGCGGCGCTGGACCGGCGCCGCTGGGATGCCGTCAAGTCGGAAGACGGACGGGGTGTCGTCTTTACGCTTGATGTGCCGGGACATGCGCGGGTGACCAAGTCTTTCCGGTTTCCCGCGGACGGCAACGTGCTCCAGACGATGGTTTCGTTCGAGAACCTCTCGACCGAAGCCGTACTGCTCGGTCTGGACACGCGCGAACCGGCCGTTTCGCTCACCTGGGGGCCGCAGGTCGCCTCGGGCGACCTGACCAAAGGCGTCACGCAGCAGTTCACGTGGCGCAAGGACGGCAAGAACGGCGACATGTCCACCAACAAGCTCAAGCCGTCCGAGTCGGGAGACTGGGTGGCGACGCGGGTTACCGCGCCGGACTGGGTGGCTGTGTGGAGCGCCTATTTTGCCGTAGCGTTCAAGCCGGAATTTGCCGGCGGCGAGGGCTGGATTGGCGGTTCGCCGAAGCAGTTCACGATGGGACTCGGCGCACCCCGGACAGAAGTGGCTCCGGGCCAGTCGGCGGCCTGGAACTATCAGGTGTACATCGGGTCCACGGCGCGGCAGGCGCTGGCATCGGCGTGGCCCACGCTGGGCACCGTGCAGCGGTTCTTCACCATGTTTGAGTGGATGGACAGGTTCTCGAAGTTCCTGCTGTGGATTCTGAACCAGTTCCACGCCCACATCTACGCGAACTACGGCGTGGCCATCATCTTCCTGACTGTGCTTGTCCGCCTTGCGGTGTTTCCGCTGACGTGGAAGAGCATGATGAGCATGAAGAGGATGAGCGCGCTGGCGCCCGAACTTGAGAAGATCAAGAAAGAGGTCGGCGACGACCAGCAGGAACAGCAGAAGCGGATGATGGAACTGTACCGCGAGCGGGGTGTCAACCCCTTTGGCGGATGCCTTCCGTTGATGCTGCAGATGCCCGTGTTTATCACGCTCTACCGCATGCTGTGGAGCGCGTTTGAACTGCGGCGGGCGCCGTTCCTGTGGATGGTCGACCTTTCCGAGCCGGACCGGCTGTTCAAGTTGCCCTTCTCGATCCCGTTCCCCTTCTCGGGCGGCCCCATCGATTCGGTCAACCTGCTGCCAATCTTGGGCGCGGTGGCGATGCTGCTCAGCACCGAGTTCATGAACCCGCAGGCGGCGGCCATGCAGAACTCGCAGCAAAAGATGATGATGCGCTTTATGCCGGTCATGTTCTCCGTCTTCATGTACAACCTGGCCTCCGGGCTGAACCTGTACATCCTGGTGAGCACGGTCTTGGGCATCGCGCAAAGTCAGATTATCCAGCGCATGGACATCAAAGTGGATGCTCCAAAGAAGAAAAACACGACCGCACACCGCCCGCAGCATTTTTACGCGGCGGCACAGGCACGAAAGCGCGAGGCGGCCCGCGAAATGCGGCGCGAGAAGGAGCAGCGGCGCAGCGGCCGCGGCCCGCGCAATGACTAGCCTTCCGTGCGGTCCCCAACGGGGGCGAGAGTACCCCGACACCCAGGCCAGAACGGCCTGTTGAGGAGATGACAACCGGATGAAAGCAATTGAAGCCAGCGGGAAAACCCGCGAGGAAGCCATGCAGAACGCCCTCAAAGAATTGGGCGTTGAATTGTACGAAGTGGACAAGATCGAGGTGTTGGACGAGGGGAGCAAGGGGTTGTTCGGATTTGGAGCGCGCCCGGTGAAGGTGCGTCTGACCGTGGAACATCTGGAAGACGACCGGCCGGCGGCCCGGCCGCGCGGCAGTGGGAGCGGAGGAGGCGGCGGCCGCGGTCAGCGGCCCGAGCGCGGTGCTGACCGGCCCCAGCGTCCTGAACGGGGCGGCCAGCAGCAGGGGCAACGCTCCGAGCAGGGACAGCGCGGTGAGCGCGGTCCGCGCCCCGAAAACCGGGGTGGCCAGCAGCAGCAACAGCGCGGCGGGCAGCCGCGCGAGGGTCAGCAGCGTGACGGACGCAATGACCGCGGTGGCGACCGGAACCGTGCCGAGCGGCCGCAGCAGGGACAGCAGGCGCCGCAACAGCAGGGACAGCGTTCCGCCGGCCCGCAGGGGCAACGCGGCCAGGGACAGCAACAGCGGGGGGGAGCCCGCCCGGAACGTCCGCAGGGACAGCAGCAACCCCGGCAACAGCAGCAGCCCCGCTCCGCACCCAGAACGGAAGGCGGCGCTGACGGTGACCTCCCGAAACATGTAAACGTGCATGAAGAGGCGCTCGACGCGCTGCGGCGCGCGGAACAGTTTGAGCAGTTTGACTCGGCCACGCCCGCCGTCCCGAGATCCGATGCCTACGACGATGCAGACGCGCCCGAAATGGCTGATGCGGCCGAAGCGGGCGGCGAGGAACATGTCGACGAGGTGTTTGAGCCGATTACGGAAGAACAGGGCCAGGAAGCCGCCGCAGTGCTGCGCGAGATGATCGCGAAGATGGGCATTGAGGCGGAAGTGACCTTTGTGCACACGGAAGACGGCGCGGCCAAGCTCGATGTGCGCTCGCAGGACAGCGCCATGCTGATTGGCCGCAAGGGCCGCACGCTGGGCGCGATGCAGTATCTCGTGAACCGCATGGTCGCCCAGGGTGACACGGCGGAGAACACCGAACGGCTCATGGTCGACGTGGAGGGCTATGTGGACCGGCGCCGTGAATCGCTTGAAGACCTTGCCCGTCACTTCGCGGGACGGGTCAAGGAAAGCGGACGGCCCGCCCGGCTCAAACCGCTCAGCCCGCAGGAGCGCCGCATCATTCACATGACGCTGCGCAATGACCCGGAAGTGCGCACCGCCAGCCTGGGCGAGTCGCTATACCGCACGGTTGTGATCAGCCCGATCAACGCGCGCCCCGGCCGTCCCCAGGGACAGGGCGGCGGCGGCGGTGGACGCGGACGCGGCAGCCGCGGCGGACGCGGTCGCGGCGGACGGCGTCCCGATGGCCCGCCCCGCCAGCGCGATGCCGAACTGGACCCGGGCCAGTTGAGCGACTAAGAACATGTCCTCCGGGACAAACGACACGATTGCCGCAATCTCCACGCCGCCCGGTGAGGGTGGCGTGGGGATTGTTCGTTTAAGCGGACCCGACGCGTTCCGCATCGCGGCCGAAGTCTTTGTTTCTTCCAGTGGCGCGGACCTCCTTTCAGCGAAACGGCAGCGGGTATTTCACGGGCATGTGGTTGACGAGGCGGGGCAGCCCATTGACGAGGTGCTGGCGCACCGCATGCGCGCACCCCACAGCTACACCGCCGAGGATGTCGTCGAAATCAACGCCCACGGCGGCGCGGCGCCGCTTCGGGCCGTGCTCGACGCGGTGCTCCGCCGGGGGGCGCGACTGGCCCGGCCGGGTGAGTTCACCCGGCGCGCCTTTGAAAACGGGCGCATCGATTTGGCACAGGCAGAAGCGGTCATCGACTTGGTGCGCGCGCGCACCGACGCCGCGCTGCGCGCCGCCAATGCCGTTGCGGGCGGCGCCCTCTCGCGCGAGATGCATGCTTTGCGCGAAACGCTTGCCGGGGCGCTGGCACGGGTTGAAGCGGCGGTGGATTTCCCGGAAGATGATTTGCCGGAGCTTGTGGATGACGCGCTGTTTGCAGGACTGGGCACCGCACGCGCGCAAATGGGCCGGCTGCTCGACACTGCCCGGGCCGGACGGCTCTACCGCGAAGGCGCGGCCGTGGCCATCGTGGGCAGGCCCAATGTGGGCAAGTCCAGCCTGTTTAACGCGCTCCTGCGCGACACCCGGGCCATTGTGAGCCCGCTGCCCGGCACCACCCGTGACCGCATTGAGGAAGATGCCAGCATCGGCGGCGTGCCGCTGCGGCTTGTGGACACCGCAGGACTGCGCGACACCGCGGATGTCATCGAGCAGGCGGGGGTGGACCTGGCGCGGGCCGCGCTGCGCGAGGCCGATGCCGTGCTGTTTGTCGTCGACGCATCCTTGCCGATGACCGGTGAAGACCTTCAACTAGTCGAAGAATTGGGCGGCGCAACCGTGCCCGTCATTGTGGCGCGGAACAAGTCCGATCTTGCCGGGTCCCACCCCTGTGCCGAACCGGAGGGGTTTGCCGAGACCTGCTTGGTCTCCGCCGTCACCAGTGCCGGACTCGATATGCTGGAGGCCGCGCTGGGCCGGGCGTTGCTCGGGGCCGCCATCGGCGGCGAAACGCCGATGATCAGCCGCATGCACCAGGCCGACAGTCTGCGCAGGGCGGCACACTGCGTGGACCGCGCGCTCGGCTGCCGCGATGTGTCCCCCGAACTGCTCGCCTTCGAACTGCGCGAAGCCCTCGCCGCACTGGGCGAGATCACCGGCGAAACCACGCCCGAAGACCTCCTCGATATTATCTTTGGACAGTTTTGCATCGGCAAGTAGGACGCGGTTGTGTGGCACGGGCGTCCCGCCCGTGGTCCGGAAACATGGGCGGGACGCCCATGCCACGACGATTCACTTCTTCGCCACCGCCTCCAGTTTGGCCATCATGGGCGCGCTCTTGTCGGGGGTGTCGGGGTTGATGACACCGATCACGCGGTTCCCCACGCGTTTAACCAACACTCCCTTGTACATCGTGTCGATGACGGACAGGGTATCCTTGTCGCGGCTGACGACGGAACCGTTGCCCTCTTTGCCAAGATACTCGGCATACTGGTCGAGGATGGCGGCGGCCTTCTCGTCCGAGTCGGACAGCACGACAAACACCCGGCCCTTGATGCCGTCCCACTCCGCATCGGCCATGAGTCCCTTGATGAAGAAGGTGTAGCCCAGCAGGCTCTTGGGGACGTAACGGTCCGAACCCTTCACGACGCCCTCGGCGCGCAACAGCGCAACCTCTTCGGGCGCCCCGCCTGCGGGCAGTTGTGCGGCGACAGACTTGGCGCAGGCGGTAAACACGTCGGCCGTCATTTCGGAAGCGCCGGACACGGCAATCTGCACGAAGAACCGGCCCTGGTAGAACAAGCACAGGGATTCGGCCACAGAACCTTCCGTGCCGGCGGCCATCGGGATGGCCTCGGGGCGGCGGAAACTGGTATACACGCCAAAGCCGTCCAGCGCCGACCCAAGTCGGTAGACGTCAATGACCAAGGCCAGGTCGCTGTCTTTCTTGGCATAGCGCGCCGACCAGCAGTGGTCGAATCCATAGGGCAGAAAGAACTCCGCTTCCCCGTCGATGTAATCGTAAAGGTTTTCGGGGGTGTACTGGTTCACCGTGCTGTCGAGCTTCCAGTCCGGGCCGAAGTTCAGCGCGGCCAGCCCCGTTTCCAACGGGGTGTCGGCGGTCGCCGCCATCGGAGCGATGACCGCCAGAGCCAGACACAAGATGACCATATTGCGCATCACAGGAATCTCCATGTATGGAAAGGAGACAGAGACTCAGTGTCTCTTGTCCTCGAAGTTCGCCGGTGCCATGTCCCATGCATCGACGGAATGCACCATCGCGTTGCCGCCGACGGCGCAGAATACTATGCCCGACGCCTCAGCGCTCTTGGGATAGACGACCTGGGTCACGCATTGGCGGCCGTTGGCGAACACTTCCAGCATCGGCCCGTCAAGAAACACTCGCAACTGCAGCGGCTCGCCCGCCTTCAGCGCCAGCGGCACCTCCACGACCGTCACCGGCTTCTTGTTGTCCGAACCCTTCTTTGAATTGTATCCGGTGAACACAAGTTCGCCGTAGCAGACATCATCGCGCAGCGTCGCATGCGTAACATCCACGACAAGGGCCTTCTTCACCGTGTCATACCAGATGACCGTTTCCTCTTTTCCATCGGGTGAACGGAAGACTTTCAGTCCCACGCGCTTTGCATCGCCGGGGTCAATTATCGCCGCCAGTTCGAGATGCGTGCCCGCAGCGCGCGCCGCTGAAACTTCCGCGCCGTCGTTCAACACGAAGCTCGACCCACTGCCTCGGTTCTGTCGCAAGGCCGCGAGTTCCGGCGCGGGTGCGATGCTTATGGTTCCGTCGTCCGCGAGCGACATGATGCGGGGCAGGCTCTGGAATCCCGAGCCGGTGCGGTCCTGCGCGGGACGGGTGCGCGGGTCGGTGACCCACGCCCAGAACACGCGCCGGCCCTTGTCGTCGAGCAGGCTTTCGGGCGCGAAGAATTGCGCGCCCGGCCAATTCATCCGCACGTGCTGTTCGGGATAGAACTTCTCGTTCTCATAGCGCCCGACGTAGCAGCGCGCGCCGACCTTGTGGCTTATGCAGAGCAGCACGTGCTTGTCGCCGAGTTTAAAGAAGTCCGGGCAGGAGCAGTCTTCATGCCGGAAGAACTCGGGTGTGTCGGGGTCGTTTGTTTCCATCGTCCACGTGAGGTCGGGGTGCTCATAGAAGGGATAGAGCGGCTTCCAGTTCACCATGTCGGACGACTTGCACAGGTACAGCGTGTCCTTGCCGTTGGGCAGCGTGTTTCCTCCGAGCAGGCAGTAATACGTGTCGCCTTCCAGCCAGAGATAGGGGTCCCACACCTTGTACACGCCAAAGCCCGGCTCGCCCTCTTTTGGCACGGGGATAATCGGGTTTTTCGGGTGCTTTTTCCAGCGGATGAGCCCGTCGTCCTCCGCCGTGGCCACGCACACGCCCGCATCGATGCCGAACCAGCACAGCATGGGCACGCCGTCTTTGTTAATGAAAGCGTTCCCGCTGAAGATGCCCTTGTCCGCGTCGCCCGGCGCGGGAATCAGCGTTGCGGGGTGATAGGTCCAGTTCACCAGGTCTGTGCTCGACAGGTGCCCCCAGCAGTGGCCGCCGTTGGGCAGCTTGGGGTCCTGGAAGATGTACATCAGGTGATAACGGCCCTTCCAGAAGATGCAGCCGTTCGCGTCATAGGGCAGCCCCACGCCCTCGTCGGGCAGCGCCGTCACGTGGTACGAGGGCCAGTTTGTGCGCGGTTCTTTCGCCGGTTCCGCCGCACCGCAGCACGACAGCATCATGCCTCCAATCGCGGCCAGTGCCGCCACGCACACCGCCGAATGACATGCCCGCATGACCATCCCTCCTTATTGATTAACCGAACAGTTCACTCGCGCGGCCCATCTTTGCGGCAACGTCGAGCCCGCGCACGCAACGGGCCGTGCACTCGCTGCAGTCGCCGCAGGCGGCTGCCGACAGGTTGCGCGGGATGCCATGGTATGTCTCACGGGCGAGAGCCATGTCGCCGTAGCCTTCGGCGTACATCAGGCTGCGGTTGACCGTGCTGACCTGCACGCCCAGCGGGCAGCCGGGCTCGCACTCGCCGCAGAGGCCGCAGTAGACAGGCTTGACCGCCTCTGCATAGCGTTCCAGGATCTGCGTGTCCACGCGGGTCAGCTTGAGCGAGTTCATGACCTCGACATTCTCGCGAATCTGGACCAGATCCACCATGCCGGGCACGGCACAGGTGATGTTCGGGTCGCTCAGCACCCACTTGAGCGAGGCCTGGTGCGGGCTGATGCCGCCCAGCGCCTCGGCTTTGTAGCCGCCGTTCTGCGTCTTCATTGCGACCACGCCCATGCCGTTCTTGGCGACGCGCCCGATGGCGTCCTTTACGTCCTGTCCGGACTGGAAGTTGTAGGCGAGCATGACCACGTCAAAGAACTTGTCCGGGTCGTCGGCAAGGGCGTTGAGCACCATGGCCTGGTTCTTGTGCGTGGTGCAGCCGACAAAGCGGATCTTGCCCGCCTTGCGCAGCTCGGTGAGCGCCTCACGCAGTTCAGCGTTCTGCACCAGCGACGCGTCGTTGAACTGGTGCAGTTCCAGCACGTCGATATAGTCCGTGTTGATGGCCTTGAGGCTCTTTTCCACGTTCTCGACGATGCCCTGCTTTGTTTTCGTGTTCGGCGGAGTCTTCGTGGAAATGAAGACCTTGTCGCGGCGTCCCTGCACCGCCTTGCCGACCGTCTCCTCGCTGCGGCCGTTGATGTAGACGCGGGCCGTGTCGATGTAGTTCACGCCCATGTCCATCGCGGCCTGAATCAGCGCCGGTTCGGTGATCTGGAGCGTGCCGATACCGATCACGTTCACTTTGAGACCCGTGCGGCCCAGCACGCGCGATGCGGGTGATGCGGCGGGGGCGGCCGGGGCCGCGGCTGCGGGCGCGGGATTCTGTCCAGACGCAGCACCGGCAACACCGGCCGAAGTGGCGGTCAGCGCGCCCAGGCGCAGAAATTCACGGCGGCCCAAAGAACGGTCATTACTGCTCGAAGACATGCGTCAAAGCCTCCATCTGGGGTTATGTCCGGACGTGTCCATCCGGCGGGAGGAAAGTATAGCATGAACGCGGAAAGCGGGAGTGCCGCATGGGGACTGGCATCCTGTTTCCGCCAGCAACCTGTTGTTTTCAGCGAACGCCGTACCGGAAACAGGCGCCTGTACCTGTGTTATCGGGCGTTTGCGGACACGCGTACAGCCACCATTTTCGACGGCACGTCATGCAGAATCCCGTTCGGTCTTTGACCGAAAATGGTGGCAGTCCCCCGGCGGATTGTCCCCCGGCGGATCAGATGTCGTCGGCGTTGAGCAGTTCGTCGTAGAACTCGCTGAAGGTGCTGCCGTGGACGCCCTTCATGAAGGCCATGGCGGCGCGGGGGTGCTTGTTGAGGACGCCGGTGATGGCGTAGGGGATTTCGTAACCCCAGCGCAGTTCCTTCTTCATGTCGATGAAGTACTTTGCGATGAGGTCGAAGATGGGGCGCACGTCGAACTTGGGGTTCTTCAGGAAGGCCATCAGCATTTCGAGTTGGCAGTTGCCCGCGGCGCGTCCGATACCGTAAATGGTTGCATCGAGCCGGTTGATGCCCTTGATGATGCCCTCGATGGTGTTCGCAAAGGCGAGATTGCGGTTGTCATGGCAGTGGATGCCGACCTGCTTGCCCTTCAGCCGTGTCAGGTATTTTTCTGCCAGATAGTGAATCTGCTCGCTGTAGAAATAGCCGAAACTGTCCACCAGGTAGACCATGTCGAAATTCGTTGCGGCCAGTTCATCCAGCGCCTCGTCCAGGTCGGGCTCCAGCGCGTGCGAAACGGCCATGATGTTCACCGCCACCTCATAGCCCATGCTCTTCACGTGGTTGCCCAGATGGATGGCCTTGTCGACGTCCTTGACGTAGGTGGCCACGCGGACCAGTTTCACCAGCGATTCACTGGCGGGCAGGAAGGCGTCGTAGTCGGTGCGGCCCACATCCACCATGATCGAGAGCTTGGTGTCACATTCGTAGGCCACGTCGCGCAGGTCCTGCTCGTCGCAGAAACGCCAGGGTCCAAAGTCTTTCGGATTGAACTGTTTCTTGTCGGCGCGGTAACCCAGTTCGACATAATCAACACCGGCCTGGGCCAGCCCGTGAAACACGTCCTTCACCAGGGCCTTGTCGAAGTGCCAGTCATTCATCAATCCGCCGTCGCGAATGGTGCAGTCAAGCACCTTGATCTCCGGTCTGAACATGGGAAGTCTCCAGTAGTCTGTCACCGCCAAACCACTGGCAGGACAAGGCGCAAAGGGTACTGTATAACCGGAAAGAGGGTCAAGTTTTTCGCATTTTTCTTGAATTTCAGAAAGGCGGGAAAAACAAGAAAATCGGCCCGAACGCGCCGTTTTGGTTGCGTGCGGGCCGCTTGTTGGGTTCTGGCGGTATTGCGTTCTGTTTAGGCCTGTTTCGCCTCGGCCGCGATTTGCGCCACCATGCGCGCCGAATCTCGCTTCACAAACATCATGGCGGCGGTGAACAGCAGCAGACCGGACACGATGTAGATGGCGGATGCGCCGGAAATGGCATGGCCCATGCCGTTTTCCTTGTAGCTTTCGGCGATGTATCCGGCGACGATGGGGGCCAGCGCGCCGCCGCCCCACGCGACCATGTTCATGAACCCGGCCGCCATGCCGCGCAGTTCGGGACGAATCACGTCATACACGGACGCAAAGATGTTGGAGTCGTAGACGCCTTTGAACAGCCCCCAGCCGGCCAGCGTTGCGATAAGGATGACCTTGGTATGGGCCTGGCCGCAGAAAAACACAAAGGGCACAGCGCAGAGCACGCCGAGCATCTGCACCAGAATGCGGCCGCGCGGCGTCTTGGACCGCAGGAAATCGGCCAGCGCGCCGCCGCTGGGACTGCCAATCATGCTCGCCAGTTGCAGCGGCATTGTGGCGAACAGATTGGCCGCGGCCAGCATGGCCATGTCGCTTGCGTAAAGGTTCTCCACCACGAAAGTGGGCATCCAGACCAGAAGAATCACGGCCACCGAGTTTGCGCAGAAGAAGGCAAGCAAGAGCAGAACCGCGGACGGCGTGGAGAAGAACACCTTGAAGAAGGCCCAGAACTCCTTGTCCTTGCGCAGCTTTCTCAGCCCAATCAGCACCACGCCCACCACGGTGGCCAGCCCGCCGCCCACATAGGCCTTGATGGTCTCGACAATGGTCGGGTCCGGTTTGATGGTCATGATTGACCATGCCAGCAACGCGATGCCCAGCGCAAGAAGCGCCATGCCAAAAGACGAAGTCCCATTCAGGAAGGGGGTGGTGTCCGCCGGGGTGCTTGAGGGCACGCGCAGGAGGTGGGGGTCGGTCCCCGTGTCGGCGAGCGTGTCGGCGCGGTCGGCCGCGCCCCGTTTCGGCTCGTGCAGGAAGCGCCACAGGACCAGCGCCAGAACCAAGCCCATCGCGCCGAACAGCACAAAAGGTGCCCGCCATCCCCATCTTGCCCCCAGGAAGCCGGCGAGAACGCTGCCCCCGATGGTGCCAATGTAGACGCTGGTCTGGTTGATGCTCATGGCGCGGGAACGCGTTGCCTTGCCATGGTAGTCGCTTACCATGGACATGGCCGCAGGGAAGTAGAAGGCCTCGCCCAATCCCTCCATCGCGAGAAACGCAAACAGCACCCAGAAACTGTGGGCGGTGGCGGTGCCCATGCAAATGACGCTCCACACGCACAGGCCCACAAGGACGGCAGTCCTGCGCCGAATACGGTCAACCGTAAACCCGGCAAAGAGGGCGCACAGGCCGTAGGAGTAGCCGAAGGCGGAGCCGAGCATGCCGCCAGTCGGCTTGTCCAGCCCCATTTCTGTGCGGATCAGAGGCATGTTCGCGTTCAGTGCCATGCGGTCCGCATAGTTAAAGAACGTGATGCACCACAGCATGGCGACAATGGCCCATTTGTATTTGGACGGCAGCCGCCGTCCCGAGTCGCTGATCAGTTCACCCTGGTATGCCGCTGTGCTCATGCTCTTTTCGCCTCTCCCTGGGTTGCGGAATTGAATGTGCGCGAGGGGTACACCCCCGCCGCTTGCGGCCCCCCCTTCGAGGGGGGACCCAAGGCAGCCGTCAATTCGAATTGCTGATCGATGTATGCTCGTAAACCGCTGTGCTCATGCTCATTCGCAACTGCTGTCAGAAGTCAGGGCCCATGCAAGCGAACCCGAAGGCGGTTGCGACAGGCTACTTTTTCGCCATCTTGCGCTGGCGCATGAATTCGTAGACGCCCGGCAGCAGCGAGATGAAGATGATGGCGATGACGACGAAGGAGAAGTGATCGCGCACCACGGGGGCGTTGGCGAACATATAACCGCCCAGCGTAAGGAGGTTCACCCAAAGCACGCCGCCAAACACGTTGTAGGTGAGGAATTTGGGATAACTCATGCTGCCCATGCCGGCCACAAAGGGCGCAAAAGTGCGCACGATGGGAACGAAGCGCGCAATGATGATTGTCTCGGGGCCGTAGCGCTCAAAGAACTCATGCGTGCGTTCCAAGTGCTTCTTGTTCAGAAACCGCACGTTCTCGCCGCGGAAGATACGGGGGCCGAGGAAGTGGCCGACGGCGTAGTTTACGGTGTCGCCCAGAACGGCCGCCACGCAAAGCATGCCGATTACCCCGGCCACATTGAGTTTCCCCATGTTGGCGAAAACGCCGGCCGCAAACAGCAGGGAGTCTCCGGGAAGGAACGGAGTGACCACCAGCCCCGTCTCGCAGAAGACGATGACGAACAGTATCAGGTAGGTCAACGCGCCGTAATCCTGAATGATCGTGCTCAGATGCTTGTCCAAATGCAGGAAGATGTCCATCGCGAGGCGGATGTATTCCATAAGAAGGGCGTCCTTTTCTGTGCTTTGGTGACCGTGGCGAACCCGTATTCTATAGAACCCGCCCCGGCGACGCAATCCACCTTAACATGCCCGGTTCTTGTTCAGCCCTTTGTTCCGCAAGTCCCGAGGTTCCCGTTGCCACAGGAACACCCATTGTCCGTTTTCCGCAACACCGAAATTGACCTGCACGAAAGCACCGCATACAATGCACACAATATTGTATCCGTATGCGCCCGAACCGGGCGCGCAACCAAGACGGGGAAAATGAGCCATGGCGAAGAACAACACGGTATATCTTGTGTCCAACGGCGACTTTCGCGAGCCGGCCTGCACCGCGGGCTGGCCGCTCCAGTCATCCACTCTTGCGCAGGTAAAGAAGGCGCTCAAGAAGCTCGGCTGGGACAGCATTGCCCTGCCGGAATACGACGCCAAGCGCAAGCATGGTTTCCTGACCAGGCAGTGTGAAGGAACCGCGACCTTCGGCAAGATCGATCCGGAAGCGCCGGTCATCGTCGTGCTGAACATTTGGGCCTATGCGCATCACGTGTGCGGCCCGCTGCAAACGCACCGCGGTCCCATTCTGATGCTCGCCAATTTCGACGGCACCTGGCCGGGGCTGGTGGCGCTGCTGAACCATTCGGCGTCGCTGGATCGGCTGAATGTGAAGCATTCGCGGCTGTGGACCGAATCATTCAGCGAGGATCCGGCGTTCATGGCCAAACTCGGCGAATGGTGCAAGACGGGCACAGTAAAGCATTCGATGGCGCACGTGACCGATATGGCCAAGGTCAAGCTGAATCCCGAGGCGGAGAAACTCGGCGCCGCTCTGGCGGCGCAGATCAAGGCCGAGCGCCGCATCATGGGCCAGTTTGACCCGGGCTGCATGGGCATGCTGAACGCGGTCATGGACCCGGCCAAACTGGGCGCCATCGGCCTGCCGATTGAATACCTTAACCAGAGCGACCTGGTGGCCGAGATGAATCTCGTCAGCGACGAGGAGGCCCAGAAGCAACTGGACTGGCTGCTCAAGAAGGGCACCTCGTTCCACTTCGGCGTCAACAAGTTTACCGAACTCACCCCCGAGCAGGTGCTGACCCAGATGAAGATGTACGTCGCGGCCTGCCGGTTCATGGCCCGGTACGGGTTGAGCGCCATCGGCATTCCCTATCAGCTCGGCCTTGTCCGCTGCGTGCCCGCCTCGGACCTCGTTGAGGGCATGCTCAACAATGAGGACCGCCCCCCCGTGCGCGACCCGGAAACCAAGAAGGTCGTGTTCGACGGCGAGGCCATTCCCCACTTCAACGAGGGCGACATCGGCGCGGGCGTGCCCCAGCTGCTGATGAAAGAGATTTACGCGAAGAAGAAGATGCCGACCGAGACCACGCTGCACGATGTGCGCTGGGGCCGCGAGTATGAGGGCAAGTATGTGTGGGTGTTCCTCATTTCCGGCGCCGCGCCGCCCGCCCATTTTGGGGGATGGAAGAAGACCCATGTGCACCGCCAGTCGACGATGTATTTCCCGCTCGGCGGCGGCACCTGCTCGGGCGTGTCCAAGCCCGGCGTCATCACCTGGGCGCGCTGCTGGGAGGCTTACGGCGAACTGGGCATGGACTGCGGCACCGGCGAGGTGGTGGAGTTGCCCGATGCCGAACTCAAGGAGCGCAGGGACCGCACCACGCCCACCTGGCCCATCGCCAACGTGCATATCCCCGGCTACGGCCGCGATGAACTGATGGCGTCGCACATGTCGAACCATATCGTCATCGGCTATGGCGACATCCTGCAGGAACTGATCGCCACCTGCCGCAGTCTGGGCATGAAAGTCCGCGTCGGCGGCAAGGCGGGCAAGGACCTGAAGAAATAGTCCGATAAAGAATGATTATGCCGGCGCGGCGTTTCAGCGAACGCCGCGCCGGTCTTTCTTTGTCAATCAGTCCAAGGCGATGCTGCAGGCCGCGTCCAGCGTTTCGCGCACGCGCTTGAGCAGCGTGACACGGTTATAAGGCTTGTGAATGAGCGGTCTTTCCTCGCCGTCGAGCAAATGGCCCCTGAGCACATCCCGGCTGTAGCCGCTGCAGTAGATAACGGGAAGCCGGGGACGTCGCTCGACCACATACTCGCACAGCGCCCGCCCGCTCGCCCGGGGCATGACCACATCGGCGAGCACCAGGCCGATTTCGTCCTGATGCTGCGCAAACAGGTCCATTCCCTCGATGCCGTCGCATGCGGCCAGCACGCGGTACCCTTTATGGGTGAGCACCTCCACGGCCAGTTCACGCACCAGTTCGTCGTCTTCGGCAACCAGAATCGTCTCCATCCCGCCGGGGATGTCATCGGGCCGTTCAATGGACAGGGTTGTGGATGCGTCTGGCGCGTCTTTGGACGCGGGCAGGTAGATGCGGAACGTGGTTCCTTTTCCCAGTTCACTGTCCACCAGCACCGCGCCCTGGTGCTGGCTGATGATTGCGTAGACCGTGGCCAGCCCCAACCCCGTGCCTTTTCCCACCTCCTTGGTGGAGTAAAAGGGTTCGAAAATGTGCTCCTGCACTTCCATGGGCATGCCGGTCCCCGTGTCTGACACGCAAATGAGGACGTACTCGCCCGGCTGCGCCCACGGATGTTCCACGCAGAAGGCCGCATCCAGGGTAACCCCCGAGGTTTCGACGGTGACCCGCCCGCCGTCAGGCATGGCATCGCGCGCGTTGACGCACAGGTTCATGATCACCTGTTCTATTTGGCCGGGATCGGCATAGACCATCTGGGGCTTGTACCCGGGTTTGAGAACCAGCTCGATATGCTCGCCAATGAGGCGGCGCAGCATCTTGAGCATGTCCGCCACAACGTTGTTGAGGTCAATGGTTTCCGGTTGCCCCACCTGCTGCCGGCCAAACACCAGCAACTGGCGCACCAACCGCGCGGCGCGGCCGATCGCGCTGCGGCCCAGTTCCAACTGCCGCGCAGCGGCCGTGTTCTGCGGCAGCGCGGCCAGCGCCATCTCCGTATAGCCGCCGATGACCTGCAGCAGGTTGTTGAAATCGTGGGCCACGCCCCCGGCAAGCTGGCCGATGGCCTCCATCTTCTGCGCCTGCCTCAGCTGGCGCTCGAGGCGGCGTTCGTTGGTGACATCCCGCTGGAGCGCCACATAGTTGATGATAGCCCCCTCCTCGGTGCGCACCGGCGATATCACCGTCTGCACCTCAAAGAGCGGCCCATCCTTGTGCCGGTTTATGAACAGTCCGTGCCAGACCTCGCCCCGGCCTATCGTCTGCCAGAGATGCTCATAGAAACCCGGCTCGTGCGCGCCGCTGCGCAGTATGCGCGGCGTGCGCCCCAGCGCCTCGGCGGAACTGTACCCTGAAACGCGCTCAAACGCCGGGTTCACGTACAGAATAAGGCCGTCCGTGTCGGTGATGATCACAGATTCGTCGGACTGCTCAATGGCCGTTACCAGGCGTGCCCGCTCGTCTTCGAGGCGCTTCTCCTCCGTGATATCCTCGCTCGTGCCCAGCACGCCAAAGATTTCGCCGGAGGCGGTTCGAAGCGCCACCCTGTTTGTCCGCAGCCAACCAATCCTTCCGTCTTCGAAGCGCGTGGGTTCAATGATGTTGCGAACGGGCTCTCCGGTTTCAAGAACGCGGCTGTCACAGGTGCTGTGAAACTCCGCCAGACTGGTCAGCCACGGAAAATCACGGCTGCTCTTGCCGATCAAAGCGGTCGGCGACGACACCCCGTTGTGGTCCGCGTGCCGCTGGTTGGAGC
This sequence comes from Candidatus Hydrogenedentota bacterium, assembly GCA_903822375.1. GTDB lineage: Bacteria > Hydrogenedentota > Hydrogenedentia > Hydrogenedentales > CAITNO01 > CAITNO01. The sequence continues at coordinate 5,954 of CAIJOU010000219.1, read as the reverse complement.
CCAGATAGCGGGAATTGCGGTCCTTCCAAAAGACGCCCGCGGGGAGGTTTTCAATCACGCTGTACAGCATGTGTTCCGACCGCTCGAGCGCGCTGCGCGCGAGGCTGAGCGCTTCACGCTCGCGCATCAGGACCGCATTGCGCCGCCGCAACTCCAGCGTATCCCCCCAGACGCGGCGCGCGAGCCGAATGGTTCCGAGCATCGTCAGAACAGTTCCCATTCCAAACACGAGCGCTTCAATTGTCCTGCAGCGCATGTCATCCCGCCCGATGAACGGGATAGTATTGAATATTTCAATGTTTGCTATGAGGTCGAGCACCTTCGCGCCGATGACGAGAGCCATCGCCCACTTGAGTTCCAGCGGAACCCGGCCAAGTCGCCTCAAGTACCAAAGTGTTCCACACCCGATCAGAATCGCCGCGCAAAGGCTGAAGCTTTCGTCAATGGGGGTTGTTTTCCCGCTGGCCGTGGGAACCAGCATGCCGGCGTAGACTTCAAAGAGGGCGCCGACAATTATCAGGGTGGCGGGATGAAAGATCACCCCGCCGAGCCGCCGCAACACCCCAGTCACCATTTCAGGTTTTTCGGACGTGTCCATGCCACCCCCTCATCAAGGCATCCCATCGGGAAGCCCTGAGCCACAACGACACCGTAGCTTTGTTCTGGCGCGAGCCCCCGTGCGAAACCGCAATCTTCCACTTTGCGCACTAACCCAATCGCTAAGCGTACATATGATGTCAAGAATCGTGGGAAAAGTCAACCGTACCCAGGCCTTTTCGTTCCGAAGCAGGACGGTGCGGTTGGACCGGGGCGGGTGCCGGATGTCGGCTAGAATTTTTCCCAGTGCAGCACTTCCGGGAGAGAGCGCTTCTTGGGGCTGGGTACCGTGGCGGCATATCCGACCGCAACCAGACTCACCAGTCGATAGTTCCGGGGGATACCCAGGAGGTCCGCGACCGCGCCGGCGTAGGTTTTCTTGTCTCCCGCCACCCAGCAGGAGCCCAAATCAAGCGCATGCGCGGCGACGAGCAGGTTCTGGGTGGCGTTGCACCCGTCTTCCAGATAATAGGCACCGTCCTGGCATGCTACGGCGATGCAGACCGGGGCGTCGGCGATGAAGGGGCCGTTTGTGGCGAGGGCGGCTATGGCCGCGCGGATGTCCGGGTCGGTGACCACGATGAATTCCCACGGCTGAACGTTGCGCGCAGTGGCGGCAAGCCGGCCGCAGTTGACAATCGCCTCAATCTGCTCGCGGGTAACGGGGCGTTGCGAGTCGTAGGCACGAACAGAGCGGCGTTCCCTGAGAGCCTCGAGTGCATCCACCGCATGCTCCTTTCGCGGTCCGGCATGACCGCACCGAGTTCAGACCGCTGGTCAAGGTGTGTCGGGCGGCTTGGGTGCCGCGGGAGCCGTTGCTGTTGCCCCCGTTTCAGGCAGGCCCACCCCAGAAGTCCCGGGGGCGGGAGCGGCGGGGGGCGCCACCATGCTGCTTTCATCAAGGTGGAAGACGGTCTCCGTCTTGCTGCGGACGGTGCGTCCGATGCGCCGCGCGGCCGCTTCGGCCTCCACAGGGTCGTTCTCCAGGGCCTTGATGCGCACGCGCGTCTGGTCCAGCCGCGTTTCGAGGTCGCGGACTTCCTGCCGCACCTGTTCAATGGTTTGCTGGTTGCGCTGCAGTTCCTTGGAGCGCACATCAATGGCACGGTATTTCCAGTAGCCGAAGCAGAGCGCCCCGGCGAGAAGCGAGGAGAAGACCAATGTCTTGATGCCTGTTGTGTTCAGCATGGGTTAAAAAGGGGAGGCCTTTCGGCCTCCCCTTCCTTCGGCATTCATTCTACTTGAGGTTGAAGAAGGCGCTCTTGCCCGGATAGTAGGCCTGATCGCCCAGTTCCTGTTCGATGCGCAGCAGCTGGTTGTATTTGGCAATACGGTCACTGCGGGAGGCGGAGCCGGTCTTGATCTGGCCGGCGTTGATCGCCACGGCGATGTCGGCAATCGTCGCATCCTCGGTCTCACCGCTGCGGTGGGACATGACCGTGGTGTAGCCGGCGCGGTGGGCCATCTGGCAGGCCTCGAGCGTTTCCGTCAGGGTGCCGATCTGGTTTACCTTGACAAGAATCGAGTTGGCGGTCGACTGCGCGATGCCCTTGGCCAGGTACTGCGTGTTGGTGACGAACAGGTCGTCGCCGACGAGCTGTGTCTTCTTGCCAAGTGCGTCGGTCAGTTTCTTCCAGCCGGCCCAGTCGTTCTCGCCCAAGCCGTCCTCGATACTGATGATCGGGTACTTGGCGCACCAGGACTGCCACAGCGCGATCATCTCGTCACTGCTGGCGATCCGGCCCGGATCGGACTTGAAGAAGCAGTAGCCCTTCTTGTTCTTTGCGGCGGCCTCGTTGACCAACTCGCTCGCGGCGGGGTCAAGCGCGATAAAGATGTCCTTGCCGGCCTTGTAGCCCGCGTTCTTGATCGCCTTGAGAATCAGTTCGGGCGCCTCTTCATTGCTCTTAAGGCTCGGCGCGTAGCCGCCCTCATCGCCCACGCCGGTGTTGTAGCCGTTGTCCTTGAGCACCTTCTTCAATGCGTGGAAGACTTCCGTGCCCATGCGCAGGGCTTCGCGGAACGTGGGCGCACCGGTCGGCATGACCATGAATTCCTGAAAGTCCACAGTGCCGTCGGCGTGCTTGCCGCCGTTGAGGATGTTCATCATGGGCACGGGCAGGGTGTGCGCGTTGACGCCGCCGATGTAGCGATAGAGCGGCAGTTCGAGGGTCTCCGCCGCCGCCTTGGCGACGGCAAGCGACACGCCCAGCAGCGCGTTGGCGCCGAGCTTGCCCTTGTTCTTCGTGCCGTCGAGGCGGATCATCGTCTCGTCGATCTCGCGCTGGTTGAGCGCGTCCATGCCGAGCAGTTCCTGGGCGAGCACATCGTTCACATTTGCGACCGCCTTGGTGACGCCTTTGCCGCCGTAGCGCTTCTTGTCGCCGTCGCGAAGCTCGACCGCCTCGTTCTCGCCCGTTGAGGCGCCGGAGGGAACGGCCGCCCGGCCCATGAATCCGGAGCCGAGGTGCACATCAACTTCAATGGTGGGGTTGCCGCGCGAGTCCAGTATTTCGCGGGCTTCAATGCCGGTAATTCTCGTCATGTCGTTCAAGTCCTTCCTGCTGTGTTTGTTCAAGACGGCGCGCGCCAAGAGCGTCACGTCCGCCAACCAGGGAGGCACCGCCCGGCGGCACCCCCATGATCATCCTTTCCAGGGGAATATCATATCTCGAAATCCCCGGTTAAGATAATCATCATTTGCATCGTCAAAATCAACCCGTATCGGCGCTCGCGCGCCGGAAGCCCTGGCCGCCTCCACTGCGGCGTATCTGCGGGCCAGCATCTCGTAGGCCGCGCACTGAAGCACCACAAGGGGTGCCAGTGCAAAACACACCAGCAACACCGGCACCAGCACGGCCGCGCAGGCAATCAGCACGGCGTGCACCGCCAGCCCCGCAAAGAACAGCGGATTGTCCAGCACCAGCAGGCCGGCCAGTTTAATCGCGCCGACAGGCCCCACATTTTTGTGGGCCATCGCGGGCGGCGCGGCCAGCGCCGTCAGCCCGAGGAACACGCATGCCCAGAGCGCAATGGCGCTCAGGCCGTAACCCGCCACCGGATGCGCCGCCCCGACACGGGAGGCATAAAACCACACACTGCTGACCAGGCACGCGCCGACCAGCAAATAGCCCAGCCCCAGCGCGGCGCCGCGCAGGGCAAAGGTGCGCAATCCGGCAAAGAACGCGACAACAGAACCGTCGCGGGTCTCTATGAACCCGCGCACCATCCAGGCAAGGGCGACGGCGCAGGAAGAGCCGGCCAGAAATGCCGCCATGCCCGCCGCGAGAAACACGCCCGGAAGGGCGGCACCCGAAAGGTGGCGTACAGCCGCCATTGCGGCCATGAGGGGCAATGCGCAAAGGGCTGAGGACAGGATATTCACGAGCAACAGTTTTCCAAGATGGTCGTAGGCCAACCAGAACGCCATCTTCAGCGTGCGCGACAACATGAACGGCCCCGGACAGCGCGCCGAATCACATGAACACGCGCACGTTGCTGCGCTTGCGCAAACCGCCCATCCATTTCTGGTAGTGTTCGTCGCCCACCTTCTTGCGCAGAATGGGCTCTATTTCCTTGCGTGCACTCTCATAGGGCGTCGTGCCTTCGACTTCACGCGCTTCCACCTTCATCAGTGTGAAACCGTATTCGGTTTCCGTAATGGGGCTCAATCCGCCCACGCTGACCCCTTCGAGCGCGTTGTCCAGCTCGGGCACCAGGTCGCCCTTCTTCACCCAGCCAACCAACCCACCCTCGGCGGCCTCGGGGCCCTGTGAACGGGCCTTGGCCAGATCGGCGAAAGCGGCACCGAGCGCCAGTTCATCGCGAACGGCCTCAAGCTTGGCCTTGGCCTCTTTGCGCGCCTTGGGACCCTTGTCGGCGGCGATAAAGATGCGGCGCACCTGCACCCGCGGGGGATGGACGAAGTCGCCCGAATGGTCCTGGTAGTACTGGGCCATGTCCGACTCGGAAACCACGGCCTGTTTTTCAAACTCGCGGCGCTTGCCGATGCCCATCGACATGGCCATGATCTGCCGCTTTATGCGCTCCCGAAAATCGCTCATGGTGCGGCCGGACTCCTCGAGCGCCTTTTGGAACGCCTCTGAAGACTCGTACTGCTTCTTGATCATGCCCATGCGCTTTTCCACATCATCGTCGGGCACCTTAATTCCCGCCGTCTTCGCCTCCTGGTAGAGAATCTGGTATTCGACCGCCTGTTCAAGCGCGGCGCGGAGCGCCTTTTCGACCTCGCGCTCGAACGCCTCCTGCGAAGTGGCCGAACTTCGCAGGTTCTGGATGGCCGGACCGGCGTCCTGAACCAGGTCAGACTGGAGAATCGGCTCATTCCCGACGCTGGCGACCACTCCGTCCACCAGCAGCGGCGCGGATGCCGCGGACACTCCGACGAGAACAAGCACCGCAAACAGCCCAAGGAATGCACGCGTCATAAACGCTCTCCTTCGCGGGCGGGGTGTCTGGCCGCCGCACGCACTATAGGCGTGGGCGCGGACCGGGCCGAATCGGCCCCGTTCCGCGCCCTGCCAACTTTTTTGTTCTCACGCCGCGCCCACGCCATGCGTGAACGCAACGCCCGTTTTATCCGACGTTTTCCTCTTCCTCGCCGGCCGGCTCATCGCCGACACCGCCGATTTCAAGGTCATCGGAATAGTCTTCCTTCACCGCGCTCACGGGCCGCGAATTCTGATAGTGCGGGCTGCCCGTACCGGCCGGGATCAGATGGCCGATGATGACGTTCTCTTTCAGCCCGGTCAGATAATCGCGGCGGCCGCTGATCGCGGCCTCCGTCAGCACGCGGGTCGTCTGCTGGAAGGATGCCGCCGCCACAAAGCTGCTCGTGCTCAACGCGGCCTTCGTGATGCCCTGCAGAATCGGCGCGGCCTCCGCCGGACGGCCGTCGCGCATGCGGGTTTCCTCGTTCACTTCGGCGAAGCGGATGCGGTCCACCTCCTCGTGCGCGAGGAACGGCGTGTCGCCCGGATCGTCCTTGATGCGCACCTTGCGCAGCATCTGGCGGATGATGATCTCGATGTGCTTGTCGTTGGTGCGCACGCCCTGCAGACGGTACACCTGCTGCACCTCGTCGAGCAGATAGCGGCGAAGCGCGTCCTCGCCCTGCACCTCGAGGATGTCCTGCGGGATGATCGGGCCGTCAGTCAGGCGCTGGCCCGCGTACACGCGGTCGCCGGTCTGCACGTTCAGGTGCTTGCCCGGCGGAATCATGTACTCGCGCTCCTTGCCGACCTGCGGCACGACCTTGACCCGGCGCATGCCCTTGGACGCGGTGCTCAGTTCGACCATGCCGTCGATGTGGCTGATGATGGCCGGCAGCTTGGGCT
>CAIJOU010000218.1 GCA_903822375.1 Candidatus Hydrogenedentota bacterium | reverse complement strand
GTCTGTCAGAAGGTCCTCATACCCTGTACGTGCAGGAACGTGATGCTCTGGGAAACTGGAGTCTTTCGGGTGGCTACACCGTGGTGGTGGATATCCAAGCGCCGGGTGCTCCCGTTACGGGTGGTACAGATTCGCCCACGAACAACGCCCGGCCAACTTGGTCTTGGAGTTCTGGCGGGGGTGGCGGTTCGGGCCGCTACCGCTACGGCTATGCCGAAGGGAGTTGGCTAATTACGGACAACACCGCGACCACATTCACACCGATAACCGGGCTGTCAGAAGGTCCTCATACACTGTACGTGCAGGAACGCGATGCGGCGCAGAACTGGAGCGGGTCAGGCAGCTACACGGTGGTGCTGGACTTGACTGCCCCGAATACTCCTGCGGTTAGTGGCCCCATAACCCCCACGAACAACTCCCGGCCAACTTGGTCTTGGAGTTCCGGCGGCGGTTCCGGTTCCGGCCATTACCGCTACGGCTATGCCGAAGGGAATTGGCTGGTTGCGGACAACACCACGACCACATTCACACCGGTAACCGGGCTGTCAGAAGGTCCGCGCACCCTGTATGTGCAGGAACGCGACACTGCTGGGAATTGGAGCCTTGCCGGCAGCTACACCGTGGTGGTGGATATCCAAGCGCCGAATGCTCCCGTAGCGGGTGGGGCGGGAACGCCCACGAACAATGCGCGGCCAACCTGGTCTTGGAGTTCCGGCGGGGGCGGCGGTTCGGGCCATTACCGCTACGGCTATGCCGTTGGAGAGTGGCTGACTGAGGACGACACCGCAACCACATTCACCCCGGCAGCCGGGCTGTCAGAAGGTCCTCATACACTGTACGTGCAGGAACGTGATGCGGCACAGAACTGGAGCGGGTCAGGCAGCTACAGGGTGGTGCTGGACTTAGCCGCACCTACGGCCCAGCTTGAGTCCAGCGCAGGCGCTCAGGTTAATCGGGGTATCGACGTCATCCTCAGGCTGAACGAGTCCGTGCGTGGCCTGACTGTGGCATCGCTGGAAATTGTTAATTCGAGCGTGGAACAGTTTGCCTACGCGGGCACGCTGTGCACCTTCACCCTCAGACCAACGGTCGATGGCGATTTCTCGGTGAGCATCCCGCAGGGGCGGTTTCAGGATTTGGCGGGCAATAGCAACATCGTTTCCAACACCATAACCCGCAACTACGACAGTACCGCACCCGATGCCCCCGTTATCACCACCGACGGCGGGTCCGGTTCCGGCCAGAATTTCCGTACCGACGCCAACAGCCTTCAATTCGACGGCACTGTTGCGGCGGATGTGGTCGGGGTGCTGGTGAATGGCACGGCAACGGGCGTGCAGTTTACTCCCGGCTCGGGTGTCTGGCGCTATGACGGCACGTTGGTTTACGGCATAAACACCTTTGGGGTAACCGCCGAAGACCAGGTGGGCAACCGCTCCGTTGCGACAGGTATTACGGTAACGCGAGTTATTCCTCAGGACGTGTATGTGTCGCCCACGGGCAACGATGCATCGGACACCGGCGCGGTCGACGCACCGTGGCGCACCATCGCTCACGTCATGGCCGCAGCCCGACTCTACTGTCCCAGCGATTGGCACATTACCGCCCATCTGGCCCAAGGTATCTATGCGGAGCGTGTGGTCATGGAACCGCGCATCGCGCTGGTGGGCGATCCGGCCGTTCAGCGATCTCTCGTGCGTGTCGCCCCGGTCAAGGCACAACTTCTGGGCATAGACAGCGCCTATGTGTTGTCGGCTGCGCAGGACACCCGCCTCGAAAACCTTAGCCTTGAACTGCCCCTGGACGCTCCACAGGGCTCCGAGGTGCTGCGCATTCAGCAGGTCAAGTGCCTTGTGACCAATATAGTCGTCAATGGCCGCGATGTGTCCGGTTGCGTGGGTGTAAGCATCCTTGGTGCTGATTCTTCGGAGACGGTCGTGTCCGATTCGCTGGTCCAGCGGGTGGACTACGGTTTGCGCGCAGTAGAGACCCGCGCCAATATTACCCGTAATGAATTTCGTGACATTCGGTTCGACGCAGTATTCGTTCGCGAACCGGTTTCCAAGGCCGCTGGAGCGTCCACCACGCCGATGCTGGGCGATGCGGACCTGTCCAGCACCACTGGCGCAAACCTGTTCCGCAATGTAACGGGCTTTTTTGTTCGCAACATGGACCCCGAAACGATACTGGCACAGATGAACGATTGGGGTTTGGCCACGGAGACGCAAATTGCAGCCAAGATGAGTGGCGCCGTCAGTTTTGTGCCGTTCATTACAGATGAACCCGTTGATGTGACAGTGCCCAATGTCTTGGGTCAGACCCAGGCAGTGGCGAGTACCACGTTGAGTAGCGCCAATTTGACCATCGGCGTCGTGACGCAGCAGTGCAGCAACAGCGTGTCATCAGGCCTGGTCATTAGCCAAACCCCGGTTGCGGGTCAGTCGGCGACTCCTGGCAGTGCTGTGGCCTTGGTAATGTCATCAGGCCCGTGCAACGTTACCGTACCGAATGTCGTGGGTCAGGCGCAGGCCGCGGCGGGCACTGCTTTGAGCGGTGCGAATCTGACCACCGGCGCAGTAACCCAGCAGTGTAGCAATACCGCGGCGGGGCTGGTCATCAGCCAGGTCCCGACATCAGGTCAGTCGGCGGCTCCCGGAAGTACCGTGGCCTTGGTAATATCATCAGGCCCGTGCAACGTTACCGTACCAAATGTCGTTGGCCAGACACAGGCAGCGGCGGGCACCACGCTCGGCGGCGTCAATCTGTCCACTGGAACGGTGACGCAGCAATGCAGCAACAGCATAACGGCGGGTTTGGTCATCAGCCAGACCCCGACATCGGGTCAGTCGGTGGCTCCCAGCAGTGCAGTGGCCTTGGTCATATCGTCAGGTCCGTGCAACGTTACCGTGCCCAATGTCGTGGGCCAGACGCAGGCGGTGGCGACCACGACTCTCGGTGGCGCGAATCTGACTACCGGCACGGTGACGCAGCAGTGCAGCGACAGCGTGGCGCTAGGTTTGGTCGTCAGCCAGACCCCGACATCGGGTCAGCAGGCGTCTCCCGGCAGTGCGGTAGCCTTCGTAACATCAACTGGTCCGTGCGGCACCGAAGGCGAGGGTGAAACACCCGGCGAAGGAGAGGGTGAAGGGGAGGTTGAGGGCGAGAACACGCCGCCGACAGAAGCGCAATTGCGGGAAGCACTGGCGGCCACCTTTGATGCGATGGACGGCAACAGCGATGGACAAGTCAGCTATGCCGAGGCGCTGGCCGCACTGCCGGGTCTGACGGAGTCGGTGTTCAACGCGATTGATTCGAACGGCGACGGCCAGATAAGCCAAACCGAGGCGGGACTGGACGAGGGTGGCGGTTGCGCGGGATGCTCCGGCGGAAAGAGCGCCTTCACACTCGACAAGATGCGGAAAACACTCGGCGGTTTATTCCTTAGTGGACTGAGTCTAAGCGTTCTCTTCCTGTTGTCTCGACGTCAGTCACCCTGATAGTTCACAGCGTATTGTTCCCGTCAGGCACGACGAGGGTGTGGCCATACTCGTTGTTCATGAGCAGGACGGCCACGAAGCGCCGCACTCAAGCATCGCCCCCTCGTAGGGCGCGTCCGCTAGGATGCTGCCCATCAGGCCGCGCCAGTCGCCATCGGTGTCGCCTCGCTCGGACAGCACCACCGGGTCCTGTGTGTCAGGGTTTTAGGAGAGGCCCGCGCCGGCGTAGGCCGCCGTGAGGTCGCCCATCACGCGCTCCAAGGCCCGCCGCCAGCCGGGCTCCAGATTCTCTGCCGCCCGCACCTCCTCCAGGGAACGAAATACGCGCATGGTTGCCGCTCCTCATGCGCCGGGCACCGCATGGAATCAATATGCGACTGAGAGGGGCAACGATACGGGTGGGCGTTTGTCCGTAGCTGGCGGATGCCGCCGACCCGCCGCTGCGACGGCGCGGGCATCGTCGCGACCCGGGCCCTCCGCTTTTGAAACCAATTCTCAATATCCGGCATACTCTGCCGCAGGTGTGGTGCGCCGCAACGATCGGGGCCTTGCGGGCGGACCGTACATTGTGGGTGTCGGAGCGCAGGAGTTCGGGGTATGGACCGGGTCGTCATTTTCATGCTTGTGCTGGTGCTTGGGGTGTCTCTCCTCGCGGCGGGGGCGGCCAACGCTACGGTGTATTACGTGGACGCGGGGCGGCCCGATGACACGGGGGCCGGGACGGCGTGGGCGACGGCGAAGAAGACGATCCAGGCGGGCATCAACGCCGGGGCGGGGACGGATGAGGTCTGGGTTAAGGCGGGCACGTATGTCGAGCGCATCACGTTGCGAAGCAGTTGCTGCCTGTACGGCGGGTTCGCCGGAACCGAGACGTTGCGCACCCAGCGGAATTGGACCACGAACGTCACCATCATCGACGGCAGCGCGGGTGGCTCCGTAGTCACCATGAACACTATAACCAACGCAACCCTCGACGGATTCACGGTGCAAAATGGGTCGGCAACGAGCGGGGCGGGGATCTACTGTGCCACGGTCAGCAACACCAACACGATCGCCAACTGTAGGATCACTGGAAACACCATTCCTAGCGGCAACGGCAACGGCGCCGGCGTGTACTGTACTGGGGGTACGTTCATACACTGCACGGTTTCCAACAACTCAATACCTTATGTAGCGTCGGCTATTTCTCAAGGTGGCGGGGTGTACTGTACTGGGGGGGCGTTCACGGACTGTACGATCAGCGGCAACGCGAACAAGGGAACTCGCGGTGGATCCGGTGGCGGTGGGATTTACTGTACCGGGGGGACGTTTACGAACTGTACGATCAGCGGCAACACATGTACCAGCCCTGGCGTTTATGGAGCTTACGGCACTGGCGTTGGGATTTACTGTACCGGGGGGACGTTTACGAACTGCACAGTCTGTGCGAATGTGGCCAGCGGCACGAGCGGCCTCTATTGTGGGGGCGGGGTCTACTGCGCCGGGGGGGCGTTCATGAACTGCGCAGTCTGCGGAAACAGCATTGGCAGCCAAACAACACAGGGGCGTGGTGGTGGTTTTTACTATTCATCCGGTTCCATAACAAGCTGCATAGTCAGTGGAAACACCGCAACCGCCCCCATACTCTCGGCGCGGGCCCAAGGCGGCGGAGTATACTGTGAATCTCGCTGGCCAACATTATTAACAAACTGCATAGTCAGCGGAAATGTGGTTAACGACGAGGGGGGCGTTACTGAAGGAGGAGGAATGTATAAAGGTACAGCAATTAACTGCATTATAAGTAGTAATACAGCAGTAGGAGCAGAACGGGATGGTGGTGGTGTTTGGTCAACGTCCTCAAGCCAGTTTAAAAACTGCATTTTTCACGGCAATACCTCACGGGCTATTCATGGAGTCTCAGACCCTGTGGTCACAAATTGCTTATTCTACGGAAATCCTGATAGCGACTATTACCAAAACGGCACGTTGTTAACGGGGGCGGCAGCGATTAACGCCTTGGCAGGAAATAGCGGCAACGTTGATGGTGATCCCCTTTTTGTAATGGACGGACCGGCCGCGATTACGGGGACATGGACAGCGGCGCCTATTTACAACGCCACGACGTGGCAAACCACGCTGACGAATGCAGGCGCCTCCTACACGCCGAACGCGTTTGCGGGTCGGCTGATTAATACGGACACGTCGCAATTGAGTCAGGCATATATAGTAAGCAACACGGCAACCGAGATCGTGGTGTGGGGCGATGTGACGGCATATGCCGCCAGCGGCGACAGCTATAAACTAATTGACTATCATCTTCGATATGGGTCCGGCGCGGCGGATTTGGGCATCGGCGGGTCCGGCGTGCCGACAACGGACATTGAAGGCAATCCTAGGCCCGTGGATGTCCCAGGGATTGGGGCCAACGGTACCGGGACGGAGTATGACATTGGCGCTAATGAGGAGCAAGGCCCATTCCCGCCCAGTCCGCCCACCAACCCTGGCGCAATATCCATTGGCTTGAACACGATCACATGGACCTGGCAAGACAATTCGAGCAACGAAACTGGGTTCAAAGTGTACGACGACCCCGGCGCGGGGCCACCGACAACCCTGCAATTTACGACGGCGGCCAACGCGCAATCATGGCAGCATAGCGGGCTGAATGTGAACGCGCAGTACGCGTTCCAGGTGGCAGCCACGATTGCCGCCGGGGACAGCGCGAAAACGACTAACTATATCGTATGGACGCTGATCGAGGCCGTAACCGGGCTGACGTTCAGCGGGGTGACGACGACTGGCATCACCGTGGCCTCGACCAACACGCCGAGCAACCTGACGAGCGGTACGTCGGGCCTGTATTACGCGAACACGACGGCGGGCACGAACTCGGGCTGGGTGCAGAGCATGACGCCCTGGGCTTCCAGCAGCCTGACGCCAAACACGCAATATGCGTTCAGCAGCCAATCTCGTAACGGGGCGTCGATAACGACTACGGCGGCAACGGGGTCCAAGTACACGCTGGCGAGCGCGCCGGCCATCGGTAACAACGTCGCCTGCGATAAGACCGTGAGCACGTTGTACCCGGCGAGCACGACGTTTACGTTCTCGAATCCGGCTGGGTTCGGCGCGGGCACGCACGGCGGCAGCGCGTACATGGCCAGCAAGTTCAAGTACGTCTGGGACACGAACGCGACACACACGTTCACGGGCATGGAGACGGACTGGAACGCGGGGACAGTGCCGCAAAGTCCAGCAGGTTCCGGTTCATACTACCTGCACTTGCAGTCGTTCAATGCGGAAGGCGTCGCTGGCGGCACACTGGATTACGGCCCGTTCGTGATTGACACAACCATCCCCACTGGCACGATTCAGATCAACACCACCACGCCGGGTTACATCAACTCGTCCACCGTGAACCTGACGCTTTCGGCTTCGGATGCTGCGGGCGTGGCCAAAATGCGTTTCAGCAATGACGGGGCCACATGGACACCGGGAAGCTGGGCCTCCGCCCCGGCCTACGGTACGAGCTACACCGTTTGGACATTGACCGGCGGCGACGGTGCCAAGACAGTGTATGCGCAGTACCAGGACAACGCCGGGAATGTCTCCACATCGACGATTAGCACTACCATCACGCTGGACACGGGACTTCCGACGGGCAGCCTTTCCGTCAATGGTGGCGCGGTGTACGCGAACACGACTCCAGTCGCGTTGACGATTTTCGCGACGGACAGCGGATCGGGCGTGGCCGGCATGCAGTTCAGCAATGACAACTTGACCTGGAGCGGCTGGGAACCGTACGGCACGGGCAAGGCGTGGACGCTTACCACAGGGGATGGCGCGAAGGTGGTCTATGTGCAATACAATGACGCCGCTGGGAATGTATCGACGGGAACGATCAGCGACGGCATTATGCTCGACCCGCAGTACCGACAGGCACGGTCGTGATCAACGGCGGGGCGGGGTACACGGGCACAACGGCGGTGTCTTTGGGGCTGAGCTACGCCGACGGCACGGGCTCAGGCGCGGCGCAGATGCAGTTCAGCAACGACGGCTCGACTTGGAGCGGCTGGGAAAGCGTGGCGGGCGCCAAGGCATGGGCCCTTGCCGCAGGTGACGGCGCAAAGACGGTGTACGTCCAATTCAAAGACGGCGCGGGCAACGTCACTACCGGACCCATCATTGATGGCATTACGCTCGACGACACTCCTCCAACGGGAACAATCATAATTAACGCTGGCGCAGCTTACGCAGCATCGAGAAACGTGACCCTGACACTTTCTGCGACGGATTCAGGTTCCGGGCTGTCCCAGATGCAGTTCAGCAACGACAATGTCGCGTGGAGCGGCTGGGAAACCTATTCGGCCAGCAAGGATTGGACCTTGTCCAGCGGCGACGGAGCTAAGACTGTCTATGCCCAATACCGGGATGCGGCGGGGAATGTATCCGAGGTATTGATAAGCGACGGGATTACCTTGGACCAGACGCCGCCAACCGGCACAATAGGTATCAACGGCGGGGCACTATCCACGAACAGCACGTCGGTCACCCTTACGCTGTCGGCCAGTGACGGTTCTGGTTCCGGGGTGAGCCAGATGCAGTTCAGCAACGACGGTTCAGCATGGTCGACGGCGGAAAGCTATGCCGCCACAAAGTCCTGGCCGTTGGCTGCGGGAGCGGACAGTTCCCGGACCGTCCACGTCAGATATCAGGACACCATCGGGAACTGGTCGGGCGAGATATCTACCGGCATCCTGCTGGATACAACGGCCCCGACCGGGACGGTCTCGATCAACAACGAGATTGCCGTTACTTCAAGTCTCAACGTGAGTCTGGTGCTTTCGGCTAGCGACGGACCGGGTTCCGGTGTAACCCTGATGGCGTTCAGCAATGACAACTCGGTCTGGTCGTTTCCGGAAGCATACAAGACTACAGCATCGTGGACTTTGGCCCCGGGCACGGACGGTCTCCGGACGGTTTGGGTGAAGTATCAGGATGGGGCCGGAACGTGGTCGTCAGGGTTCCCGGACACAATTATGCTGGACACGTCGCTCCCCCAAGGAACCATTTCGATCAACGCGGAGGCCGCGTACACACTTGCGCAGGGCGTAACTCTGACGCTGGCGGCGACAACCCAGTCCGGCACGATCACGCAGATGCAGCTCAGTGACGACAACATAGTTTGGACCACCGCCGAACCCTATGCCTCGACAAGGGGATGGACGCTCCCCTTGGGCGCGGACGGGTTACGGACGGTGTACGTCCGATACAAGAATAGTCTGGATGTCTGGTCGCCGAGCATTCCGGATGAGATCACCCTTGACACGGTTCCGCCGAATGGCACGATCAGCGTAAACGGCGGGGCGGCCTATACTAACGACACTGATGTCACACTGACATTGGCATCGGATGACGCGACCTCAGGTGTGGCCGACATGCAGTTTAGTAACGATAACGCCACATGGAGTGGCTGGATAACCTATGCGACCAGCGCGAATTGGACCTTGTCCAGCGGCGACGGTGAGAAGATAGTCTACGCCCAATACCGGGATGCGGCGGGGAATATATCCACAGATACAATCAGTGACGGAATCTCCCTGGATGAGATTGGTCCGACAGGCATGGTCAACATCAACAGTGGGGCCGCATACACCGGAAACCGGTCCGCGACCCTTACGTTGACGTCGGGTGATGGTTCTGGTTCGGGTGTGGCGGAGATGCAGTTTAGCAACGACGGCGCGACTTGGAGCGGCTGGGAGGCCGTGGCCGGAACCAAGGTGTGGACTCTGGCCTCGGGCGACGGCCCCAAGACCGTGCATGTGCAGTACCGGGATGCGGTGGGTAACGTGTCCATCGGCACAATCAGTGACGCCATAACGCTCGATATGACCCCGCCCATGGGCACGGTGGTCATTAACGGCGGCGCGGCCTATACGGGTACGGCTGCCGTGACGCTGAGTCTGGCGGCTGACGACGGGATGGGCTCCGGCGTGGCAGGGATGCAGTTCAGCAAAGACGGTGTCGATTGGAGCGGCTGGGAGGCCTATGGCACCAGCAAGTCGTGGACACTGGAATCCGTCACCGACGGGCTGAAGACGGTGTACGTGCAGTACCGCGACGGCGTGGGCAATGTGTCTGCGGACAATGTCAGCGACGGTATTACGCTGGATACGCTGCCGCCGACGGCGACTGTCTCATTGCTCACACCATCACCGACATCATCGGACTCGGTGGTATTTAGCGTGGTCTTCAGTGAGGCGGTGGGCACCAGTTTTAACGACACGACAGTGAGCGGTGCCGCTGGCTCGCTTACGGGCACGGCGGTGGTGACGGGCACGGACCCGAACTACACGGTGACGGTGACTCCGACCAATCTGAACGCGAACGGAACCGTGGGGATCAGCATTCCCGGAATAGTGGTCACGGACCGTGCGGGCAACGCTTATGGAGGCGACAATTCAGCGCTGTGCGTGTTGTACAACTGGCCTGGCATGGAGCAACCGCAGGGTGCAAAACTCTATGTGGGTGGCGGGCACAATCTACAGATCCAGATCGCCGAGGGCGGCATTCCGACCACCTATCAGTGGAGACACAAGGTCGGGATAACGGTAAGCGATGGTCCGGCGGCGGCGCAGTGGCTGCTGGCGAACGTGTCCCTGGTTGCCGCGGGTGACTACTGGTGTGAAGTGACCTTTGACGGCGTTATGCACGCGAGCGACACGGTTAACATTCAAGTGCAGCCGCGCATAAGCATCATCACTCCGCCGATGGGCAACGAGGTCACGGCGGGCCAGTCCTATCTGTTCACCGTGGTTGCATCGGGCGGCTATGGGACGCTGTCATACCAGTGGAAGAAGGGAGGTGCGAACATCGACGGAGCGAACGACAGCGAATTCACCCTTTCCAACCTGACAGCAGACGACACTGCCAACTACAGCGTGGAGATCAGCGACACCAATGGCGACTCGATTGAGTCTTTCCCGGTCAAACTAACCGTTTTGATGGGCCTGCCGCTGGCGGGTATCTTCGGTCTGACCACGCTGGCAGCAGTCCTTGCGGCAGTGACCGTGCGGAGAAAGCGGCAGTAGCCCATAACAAACACAAACTTGTGCGCACCGACGGGTTTCGCAAGTAGCGGGACCCGCCGGTTCCGTCTTCAGTGAGGGATTGGCGCCAATTCCCTTGTGAAGCCAGAGAGTGGTCGAGGTGCCCCGTGTGGTCCCGAAGAGGGTTGACTCCACTATAGGCTGTTACCGCGGTATTTGTCCGTGTAGTCCTTTGCGGATGACCGCATGTCGTCAGGGTCATCGCACTTTGTGATGCCAAACGGCCACATCATCCGCTGCGCAGGGTGGGAAAGATGATGCAGAGCAAGGCCGTGGCACGCTGTTCACGATACGTGCCAATGGACCGGAGAGGGACCGGGGCAACATCGAAAAGTCCGTTGACCTAATCCCTTCCCCGCGAAATTCGTTGCGCCACAAAGAATATAGTGGTGGGCGAGGAGGGGCTCGGACCCTCTTCCCCTACGGGAAACGGATGTTAAGACGGAAGTTCTTCCCTAACCAATCTCCGCAGCAATACGCTCCGCAAGCGACAAGCTGGTCTGCGCATAAATCTCGGTGGTATTGAGGTGGGCATGCCCGAGCACGGCGCCGGCCGCCTCAATGCCGAATTTCTCCCGCACCTCGGTGCCCACGCTGTGGCGCAGTTGGTTCGGGTGCCAGTGGGGGACGCAGGCTTTCACGCCTGACCTATCCCCAGTTTGGTGCCGCCTGCAGCGTGACCAGAAACCTTAACGCATCCAGTGCGTATTGCAGGCACACGCCCTTTTGCCTGATGTAGAGATACCCCATGCGCAACAGGTTGATGACGCGCATCTTGCAGGT
>CAIJOU010000217.1 GCA_903822375.1 Candidatus Hydrogenedentota bacterium | reverse complement strand
TCGAGGTCGTTGTGAACCTCATGGAACGAACCATCATACGCGATGTATTGTTTATCGCCATCTGGAACGTTACGGAAGAACTGCTGGCCTCCGGCAGGGTTAACCAGACGATCCATACTGCCTTGGAAAAGCAATAACGGGAGATGCAGACCGCCGGCATGCGCCTGCACCCATTCCTGCGCCGCTGCCATCTCGGTGCCCAGACGCGCACTGGCGGTTGCTGCAGCCGTGGCGCTTGCGGTGCTGGGCGTTTGCGCCGGCATCCAGACCAGTTACTGGTATGACAGTGAAACCCTCTTCAGGCATGCGATTTCCGTTGGGCAGGAGAGCAGCGTGGCTTTTGGCAGTCGGGGCAATGTCGCCCTGGAGCAGGGACGCTATGGTGAAGCCAAGACTTATCTGATGAGGGGGCTGGAACTGAACCCCAATGACACCCGCGTCCTCACCAGTCTGGGCAAACTCGCCATGAACCAGAAGCGCTATGACGAGGCCAGGACCTATTATACGAAGGCGATAAACGTAAACCCCGGATATTTTACCGCCCTCAACAACCTGGGTCTGCTCAATCTGGACCAGGGAAAGTATGATGAGGCCGGAGCTTGTCTGACAAAGGCGCTGAACCTGAAACCGGATGATGTCAGCGTGCTGAACAACCTGGGCAAACTCGCCGTGGTCCAGAAACGCTATAACGAGGCCAAGGCCCTTCTGACCAAGGCCTTGAAGTTGGACCCGTCGTGCGTCTCTGCATTGAACAACCTGGGCGGGTGCCTGGCGTTTCAGGGAAAGCATGAGGAAGCCCTGCGCTATTTTCGGAAAGCCGTAGAGATAGACCCGCAGTTCATAGACGCCATCAACAACCTGGGCGCCACGCTGGCAAGACTGGGACATGAAGAAGAGGCCAACCGTTACATTGAGAAGGCCGCCGAACTGAAGCGGTCTCGCTCGGGCGGCAGGGAATAGACCGCTTCCCCCCGGATTCCCCCAGCGACCCCGCTCCACTTGCTTCCCCGGCACCAACGCCCGTTTCCGGGAATTTCGCCGAATATAGCGAGGGCGCTGCGTTGGTGCATTCTTCCGCCTAAACACGACAAAGCCGCAAAGGCCAATGTGGGGCGGAAAATTAACGACCCAGACCTTACGCCTTGGGCAGGCGGGAGTGCCGACATCTCGTGGCATGACATCCCGGCGGCCTTTGGCCGCCAATGAACGCCGGGACGTTTTGGGTTAGCGGCCCAGTTTGCTGATGATCGGCGAGACGGTCAATAACAGTGCGCCAACGGAACTGAGCACGGTGCCGACGATGTTCAATATGCTGCTTATACCCGACTGGGCACGGCACACTTCCGGACGCGTCACCAAATGCATGTGCTTCATGGGAGCTTCCTTTGTCGGCATGACGGGCATGCCCATTGGACTTGTAGTGCAAACGGCGTCCCTATGGGTGCACGCCGCCGCTTCCCGCTTTTTCGGCGGGAACGGTTTATGTCAATAATAAAGGCCAAATCCCTTCGCAGGGACGAAATGATCAGCGTGAGGCCTTGCTGATCAACGGTGCAACTGTCAGCAACAGCGCGCCAACCGAACTGAGCACGGTGCCCACGATGTTGAGGACTGTGTTCAAACTTGTCTGGGCGCGGGTCACCGTCGGTCGGGTCACACAGTGCATGTGCTTCATGGTCATTCCTCCTGCCAAGTCTGTCTGTAGTGTGGGTCAGGCATGATGGCCAATGACGCTCCTGCGCATTGGTCACCAGCCGACAGCCAACGACGGCTGCCCCACCGGACCGCGATTAGTCTAGCATTTTCGCCCGCGGGAGAAAAGCAAACTTCTTCCTGTGGGCAACGCCCCGTGCGGTACAGCGCCTAGTATACCACAGTGCCTGCTCCGCGTTACGGCCCCCAACGTCCGGAGAACGGGAAACTTACTGAACCCGGACAATCGGCACGCCCTCTTTGGATATGAGTTTGGTGCCGCTGATCGTGAGAGTCGTCGAGACTTCCTTGCCTTCGAAGCTCGTGCTCAGAATGAGTTTTGGCCCCTCAATGCGCCATTTCCCCGGGAATGTATCCATTCCGTACTTGGTCTTCGCCATCTGGCGGACTATCATGCTGTCGGAACTGACAACAGCCTGACCGTTGGCACTGAATGTGGCCTTCAGCGTGAAACCCTGCACCGTGACGTTCCAGACAGAGCCGACCATGTCGGCCTCCTTGATGAGGGGCGGCAAAAGGGGCTCGGAGGCTGCTTTGGCGTTACCGGCCGCAGTAGCCTGACCGCGAAACGCGGAAATGGCTTTGGGTCCGGCGATAAAACCGATCAAGATCACGACCACAACGGTGATGATGACAATTCTTTGCCTGTCGCTGTCCACGGTACAATCAACTCCTGTAACGTTGTCCACCGGACTCCAAGACTGTCCGTTCCCTCTCCCGAAGCGGATTATTACGAAGAAAACGTGATTTTACCGTTTTTTGGGCCGGGTGGTCAATCCG
>CAIJOU010000216.1 GCA_903822375.1 Candidatus Hydrogenedentota bacterium | reverse complement strand
GTCGGAAGCCGCAACGAGTCGGGTTCTCCAGGCATGGATTGACAGCCGGGGGCGGCTGTCCTACAGAGCGCCCTTGGTGAGATACCCCGCCCAATACCCCCGGTTGTGGCGTGGTTTCCCGACCACGCCACTCCCCTCGACCGCAGGTCTCCTCTGCTGATGCCGCGTCTGCTTTGCCACGCCTAAAAGAGATGCTTCCAGGTGACGGAGAAGACGGGACCGCCGAAATCGCTGTCGTGGCCGAAGAAGTAGCTGCGGCCAAAGTTGACGTTCACCTGGTCGTTGCGGCTGACGGGCAGGTCAAAGCCGACGTTCAGGTTGGTGCTCCAAACGCTCCAGGCATCGCCAAGCTTCATGCTCGCAACCGTGTCGAACGGTCCCAGTCCAAGATTCGCACGGGCCTTGTACCCGGCGTGGGTCCACGGAACACGCACGCCGAACATGGGACGTATGGCGCACAGCCGATCTTTCAGCCCGTGGTAGTCGCGCTGCTCCGTCATGCCAAAGGGAAAGTAATCGAGACCGGGGGTAATGGTGAAGGCGCTCCGGTTCATCTCAAAGTACATGTGAAGCGGCAGGAGCAAAATGGAAAGGGCACTGTCCTTGGTGCGCACGGGCCCCGTCCCATAACCGAGTTGGAGAAACAGTGAAAGATGCCGCGAGACATTGTATCCGCCGCCAATATTGGGCATCCAGAGCAGGTGGTTGTCCCGCATGTCTCCAAAGGTGTTGATGGGGGCAATCCCCGGCGCGATGGCGCCCATGATCGGGTCGAAAACGTTGTTGATCAGCTTTTCACTTCTCAGGCGGGGATAGGCGTTTGCCATGCACAGCATGACATACCAGTTGCGTTGGGGGGGCGCATCCTCCTGTGCGTCCGCCGCCGGCCCTTCGCCGGATTTCCCGTCATCGGTCCGTTGCAGGCGCATATCCGGGGCGGCGGCAAGCATGTGGCCGGCAGCATCTTCCCTGTAATCCCCGGGCCCCGCCCAGGCGGCGCTTGGGGCGCACAGACCCACCGCAATGCCCAAGAGCATGGTGACAATCAACAGGGGGTGAGGAACAGGGGGGTACTTCTTCGACATGGCTGGAGTTTTTCCAAAGTGATTTGTTTACGCCCAGTCATGCCGCAGGCACGTCCGGTATTGCTGCATCATAATAGCAGAGGCGGGACCGTTTCTCAGTGTTTTGGCTCGGCGGGTCCATTTCCCGGAAGCTTTCCGCCGTCCGGCTTGGCCGCGAACCATACCACGGCATCCGCCGCTTCACGAACGAAGCGCGCGCGCAGTTCCTCACCGACACCCTGCTTCTGCCAGTCCGGCGCAACCGTGCGAAGTTCGTCTGCGTTGCTCTTTTTGTCACCGTCGGCGTCGGCGGCCCCGTGCCACCAGGCGACGCGGTCCGTCTTCCCCTCACAAAGCACTTCCGTCGAAAGCGGATGCAGGTAGTCTCCGGGGCGGAAGCGTGGGGCCACAAACTTGGACCCCTCCCGGAAATCCCGGGCGAACAGGTCGCTGGTGGTAATGCGGAGCGGAATGAGGTTCTTTCCCATTATCTTGGACACAAAGCCGGCCTGGTCCTGGAAGGTGCCGTAGTTGTGGTCCCAGGCCTTGAGCGTTTCTGCGTGCCTGGGGTCTGCAGGGTTGTTCATGGCCGTTAGAAACAGGTCGAAGAGGCAATAAAAGGCGAGATTGTCGGTCTGAAGATGGGCGTTGGTCTCGCCCAGCAGGTGCGCCTTGGGCTTGTACTTGCCCAGTTCCTTGTCCAACTGTTCGAACGTGGGCACCGGTGCTGTCGGCGGCGCGGTTTGAGGTGCGACCACGGCTGTACGCGCTGTGACCGAGAAAATAACCACGGCTGTGCCTAGCAGGCCGTGGTAAAAGCCTCCGTTTGAGGATGGCAGTCTAAGAAACGCCAACCAAGTGCTTTTGATATTTCCCGTGAATTGGGGCAGTACCAGAACCGGACATGAGCC
>CAIJOU010000215.1 GCA_903822375.1 Candidatus Hydrogenedentota bacterium | reverse complement strand
ACCTGCAAGATGCGCGTCATCAACCTGTTGCGCATGGGGTATCTCTACATCAGGCAAAAGGGCGTGTGCCTGCAATACGCACTGGATGCGTTAAGGTTTCTGGTCACGCTGCAGGCGGCACCAAACTGGGGATAGGTCAGTCGTTATGCCCGTGAACGAAGGTGCGGGCATTCACGCCGGCGATGACCGCGGCTGTCGGCCCGTGCGCCAACCGTTCAAGTTTATCGGTCAGGATGGGCCTCTTGGAGTACTGGCAGAGAACTACCTGAATGCGATGCTTGCGCGTGACCGAAACCGTGCGGGCGGCCTTGTCATGGAGTCCGTGTCGCGGGGCACAAGCGTCCGCGACCTCTACCTGCACGTGCTGCAGCCGGTGCAGTACGAGATAGGCTGGCTCTGGCAGACCGGCCGCATCTCGGTGGGGCATGAGCACTATTGCACAAATTCGACCCAGCTCATCATGTCCATGCTTTACCCGCGAATGTTCAGCGGGAAACGCGCCGGAAAGCGCGTGCTTGCGGCCTGCGTTCAGGGCGAGTTGCATGAACTGGGCCTGCGTATGCTCACGGACTTTTTCGAGATGGACGGCTGGGACACGCATTACCTGGGCGCCAACATGCCGCCCGACGGAGTGGTGAGCACGATGGAGGAATGGAGCGCCGATGTGCTGGCGGTGGGCGTGACCATGCATTACCACCTTGACGAGGCCCAGAAGCTCATTCGCGCCGTGCGCAACTCGGAGCGGGCCGGCCGCGCCGTCGTCCTCGTCGGCGGCTATGCATGCCTCGTGACCGGCAACATCTGGCAGAAACTTGGGGCGGATGGGACCGCCGGGGATGCGCAGCAGGCAATAGCGCTGGCTTCACGGCTGGTGGAGGGGAAAAGAAACCATGGCTGACAATGTTTACCGGGTCGTGTCCCCCGAGACCCTTGCCGCGTTTGACAAGGTTCGTGCCGAGGTCGAAAATGACGTGCTTCTGCGCTGCCTTGCAGAGGATGCCCCCGAGCAGACCATGGGCCCCGACGCGGAGGCCATGATCAAGAGTGGACTGGGTTTTGTGAGCAGGATGCTGCGCGCGGCAATGAGTTTCTCGGCCGGCGAGATTCTGGCTGACGAGATGGAATGGGGCAAGACGCGTCTTCCCGAATACGGGGTGTCCATCTCGATGGTGCTGAAGAACTTTCAGCGTTATACGGAGAGCCTGTCTGAGAGACTCCCCGCAGCGGCCTTCGGCGAAATCCGCCCGTATGTCGAAAGCATGATTGTGGGGCAGCGCGGCATCGTGGAGTCCGCAGAATGATGAAGGTGTCGCCATGAGCCCCGGAGACGACGGTTTCTACGACGAACTGAGCCGCCTGAACAACGACCTTGTCAACCTGCAGCGGGACCTGGCAAAGAAGAACGCCGAACTGCGGGAGGAAAGAGACCACATTGAGACGCTCAATGCCGAGCTGGTTGAGGCGTTGCGCCGTGTCAAAAGGCTCGAAGCCATAATACACATCTGCATGCACTGCCACCGGGTCCGCACAGAGGAGCAATCCTGGCAGGATCTGGTTGACTACATTGGGGAGCATTCGGACGCTGTATTCAGCCATGGCATTTGCTCTGAATGCCTTGAAAAACATTACCCTGAGGACACAACTCGACGGGAAGGACCCCGGTCATAAAATGGAAACGGGGACGCTGCCGAATGGCGCTGGTTTGAACACCTCACAATGGGACACGACCCGCCTCTGCCGTGAGGTTCTGGACGCTTCCCGGAGTCTGCAAAGTGACGCGCTTCGCACAAGCAGGCACTCAGCGGAGTGCCCCGGCCAAGCCCGCAGTCCCGCATTGACAGCCCCGTATCAAGTGCTTTTTTGTCAAGTACTTGGGTTCTGCTTGTAAACGTTGTCGGCGATTATTTTAGGGGCTCAAGTGTGGTTGGGGGGAAGTCTCAGATGAAACGCGGTCACCAGTTGTGCTATATACTGATGTCGGGTGAAGAAGACCGATGGCAGCGAGAGACTGCACGAAAGGTGCATTTGTGGCGAAGATAGTGTACGTTGACTGGGATGAACGGTTTTCTGGGGTAATTGGGGAGTTTCTCAGATCATCGGGCCATGAGTTTGTCACGGTGACACGGGGTGCCGCCGCCTGCGACACGGTGCGGGAAACGCAGGCAGACCTTGTTGTCGTCGAGGTCATGATGCCCGATATTTGCGGTTTTGAGATCTGCCGGCGGGTGCGCGCCGACCGCGGGCTCTTCACCACGCCGGTCATGCTGGTATCGCAAATGGCGGCGGAGGAGGAGATCCAGCACGGGCTGGCCCAGGGTGCCGATGACTATCTTGCGAAACCGTTTGATTCCAATGTTTTCCAGACCCGGATCATGTCTTTGCTGGCGAACTCGGCCACGATCGGCGAGTCCGACGCGCTCACGGGTCTGGTGAGTCACAGACTCAAGAAATACATGGTGCAGCACAGGATCAGCGCGCGCAAGCCCTTTGCCATCGTATGCTTGGAATTGATGAATCTGGTTGAATTCGGGCGAAAGGCCGGTATTGAGGCAAGAAACAGGGCGTTGCAGCAGGGTGCCCGAATATTGTCCGCTTGCGGAAAGCCGCTCAATGACGAGTTCTTCCATCCGGCGCACATGGGTGCCGGACATTTTATGTGCGTTGTCCAGCCGGACATGGCGGAGAAGTATTGCGGCTGGGTGCACAGCCTTTGGAAAGAGCAACTCCCCGACCTGTACGCATCACTCGGTTTGTCGCATGCCGCCGAACCGGGCAGGGGCGGCAACGGCATGCCCGGCCTCAGCGCGCTGGTTTACTACACGGTGTGTTCGAGCCGGGCGGGACGTTCGGTCCAGGAATGTTTTGAGATCCTCGCGGCGATCCGCGACCACGCACGACTGGTTGGCGAAGGCGTTTATGCCGATCGTCGGATGCGGTAACACCCGCCGTCCAGTTTGCTGCGGCAGGCCAAACGCCCTGTTTTAACATCATTCTCAAGGAAAGGCCATAGCCATGCTGCCAGGAATTCGTGTGACGCTTTGGAATGAGGGCATTCATGAGAAGGAAATGCCCAAATGCAAGGCGATTTATCCGGATGGAATCCACCGGGTTATCGGCGCCTATCTCGAGGGAAAGCCGGGGATCGCGAAGGTAAACTACGCGGAACTGGGCGACCCCGAACAGGGGCTCTCGGAGGAGACACTGGCGAACACCGACGTGATGACGTGGTGGGGCCATGCCGCACACGACCGCGTCACGGATGAGCGTGCCGCCCGCGTGCAGCAGCGTGTGCTGGAGGGGATGGGGCTTATTGTGCTTCATTCGGGGCACATGTCAAAGCCCTTTATGCGGCTTATGGGTACGGGATGCCAGTTGAAATGGCGCGAGTACGGAGAGGACGGCGAGCGGGAAAGGTTGTGGGTCGTGGACCCGACACATCCCATCGTTGAAGGACTGCCGGAGTGCATCGAACTGCCCAACGTGGAAATGTACGGCGAGCCCTTCGGGATTCCCAAGCCTGATGAACTGGTGTTCATTAGCTGGTTCCAAGGGGGAGAGGTTTTCCGCAGCGGATGTTGCTGGCGGCGTGAGCGCGGCAAGGTGTTCTACTTCCGGCCGGGCCATGAGACCTTTCCGATTTACCACAACGAGAGTGTGGCCAAGGTCATCTACAACGCGGTTCGGTGGGCGGCCCCGAACATGATGGGCATGCCGGCCTATGTTCAGGGCAATGTTCAGCCCCTGGAAAAGATGGAGTCAAAGGCTGAAGTTTGAATGCTGAAGCGTAAGTTGCAGGAATTCCTTGGAACAGCCTCCATTCTTTTGCTACAATGTGGCTCCCCACTTGCGGAGAGATGGCCGAGTGGTT
>CAIJOU010000214.1 GCA_903822375.1 Candidatus Hydrogenedentota bacterium | reverse complement strand
GTTGCCTCGCGGTGGATCGGGAACACTGCGCCACTCTTGGGCTATTCGGGCGCTGGCGCATGACACCTCGATTAAGGCGATTGCCGATGTGCTCGGCCACCGCTATGTGGACACTACCTTCATTTACGCCAAGGCGGACCTCAAGGCGCTCCGGCAAGTAACTTTGCCGTGGCCGGAAAGGCGGTGACACGATGGGAACGCGTCTCTTCCGCAGTTCTTTAGCCCCATATCTCGAATCCTTCCTGGAGACACGCACGGCTGCAGGACGAAGCGCACCTGTGGACGGAAAGTTGCTGTCATACCTGGACCGATTCCTGATGACCGAGTTGCAGCCGGGCCAGCCACTCTCGCGTACGCTCATCGCGCGTTACGTCGAGAGCATAGCGCATCTGAGTATCGGTACGCGGATCAACCGAATCTCCATCCTGCGGCAGTTCTGTCTGTATCTCCACTATTTTGATCCTCGCACGTGCCTCGTTCACCGCCAATTCCTTCCACATCGAACCCGTCCAGCGCCATACATCTACTCGGAAAACGAACTACGGACAATTATCGTTGCGGCCAGACGTATTGGGCCCTTGGGCAGTCTCCGACCATCTGTAATCGCTACATTGATTGGCCTGCTCGCTGCCACGGGATTACGGATCGGTGAAGCGTTGAAGCTGACGTTGACCGATGTGGATTTCCAACGCAAGGTACTGGTCATTCGTGAGACAAAGTTCAAGAAATCACGATACGTTCCCTTCTCGCCATCCGTAGCGCGTCGTCTGAAGGTTTTCCTACATGAGAGGAAGAGAGCCGGTTTTTCCACCGCGCCCGAAACACGCGTGTTCGTTAGCCCAACTGGACGCGCCTATGGGGAGGCAAGGATATCCGAAATATTCGTAAAGCTTCTTCGGGACCTTGGTCTTCGAGGCCCGTCGGGAGAACCAGGACCCAGAGTGCACGATCTTCGCCATACGTTTGCGGTACGCCGACTCCTCGCGTGGTATCGGGAAGGTGCCAATCTGTCAGCGAAGCTTCCGGTGCTTTCGACATATCTTGGCCATACAACGGTTACCTGTACCGAGGTATACCTGCATGCCACAGCCGAACTGCTTGAGCAGGCGGACAAGCGGTTCCGCAACCATTGCGCTCTTCCGCCCATCAGATAAGGAGCAACATCATGCACACGATCACAAACCTCGCAGTTCTGATTCAGAGCTTCTTTGAACATCATCTCGTCAGCGAGCGCGGCCTCAGCGGTCATACCGTGCTTGCCTATCGAGATGCCGTGAAACTGTTTCTTGAATTCGCCACTCAACGATGCGGGAAGCCATGTACCAAGCTTACCATTGAGGACTTGAGCGCCGACATGGTGCGGCGCTTCCTGGAGCATTTGGAACGCAGTCGTCACAATGTTGTGCGCACAAGAAACAACCGTCTGGCCGCCATACACTCGCTCTTCCGTTATCTTGCGGCGGTGGAACCGCGCCACTTGGCCCGTTGCCAATCTGTACTGGCCGTCGCCTTTAAGCGTCAGGTTCAAGCCGTCCCTGAGTATCTCGAGAGGGAAGAGGTGCTCAGCATCATGCAGCATATCGACCTTCGAAACCCGTTGGGGCGACGGGACGACGCGCTCTTTCGCATGCTGTACAACACGGGTATGCGGGCTCAAGAACTGGTGACTCTGAATGTCAATCATGTCCGATTCAGCCGGCCCTACTATGTCCATATACATGGCAAGGGCCACAAGGATCGAACCTGTCCCCTGTGGCGGGAGACAGTTCAAGCGTTAAAGGGCTACTTGGAGGAGCGTTCTGTGCGATTCACAGATGCTACGCCCTTGTTCGTCAATAGCGAAGGGGAACGGATTACGCGCTTTGGTGTCCGCTATGTTGTACGACACCGAATTTCGACAGCCGCAAAAGACTGTCCTTCCCTGTTAACGCGCAAGGTCAGTCCGCATACGCTTCGCCACACGACCGCGATGCACCTGCTTCAATCGGGTGTCGATCTGAATATGATCCGGTCATGGCTTGGACACGCATCAATTGAAACGACCCACGGATACGTCGAGATAGATCTGGAGATGAAGCGCAAAACGCTCCAGTCTTGTCAACGGCTCCTACCGAAACAAAGGCAGGGCCAGCCTTCCTGGCAGCGCAATACCGACATTCTGCAATGGCTGGAAGGCCTGTAGTTATGTGAAGCGCGCGTCACTTCAACCCAAAGCGGCGCGCGCAGAGTGCCATCTGCTGTGCGTGTGACCGATCTGAAACCCTGAATCAAACATCACTCCCGCGTTGATAGGAGGAGGCTGGCCCGGCCGTTCCGGTTTGGCCTCCTCCTTTTTCATTTCACGGGACGAAACGTAAAGGAGAACAAGAACATGATCCTGCGACAACCAAGAGGGGCGACAAGTCTCTGTTCCATTGTGACGACTGGTTCGGTGCTGAACCAAGGCATCAACCGTCCAGCGCCACTGCACATAAACCGGCGCTTCACACAACACAACCACCCATCCGGATGCCTCACGCCTTCACCGGACGACAATGCAGTCACGAAACTCATTGCGCGCGCCGGGGTGCTGCTCAACATCCGGCTTCTGGACCACGTGATCCTTGCACCTGATGGGGGCTTCCTTTCGTACAAAAACAGCCAGCCTGAATACCTCGACGGAGAAAACCACTGAGAGGCCGATGGGGATAGCCATGCCCTGTCGAGGCTTCTCTTCACACAAGGAGGATAACCCGTGAAACTCTATGGTCGGGCTGAACAAACTGCCCAGCGCATTGTTGACGCATTCAAGGAGCCTGGCAAGTTGCCAAAAGCCTTGGCTCCTGTCTTCATCCACCGCAACGACGAAAACGTGCCCTGCAGGCGCTGGTCCTGGCACAACCAGTTGCTCGCTGCACTATCTGGAACTTCCGATGCCAGAGGGATGAAGCAGTGGAACAACGTCAACAGAAAGATAAAGAGAGGCTCAAAAGCAATCTGGATTCTCGCCCCATGCCTCAAAAGCATTCGTGAAAAGGATGACAATGGGGGGGAGACCAAGCGGAACATTCTCTACGGTTTCAAAGGTACGCCTGTGTTTGCCGTGGAGGACACCGAAGGCAAGACGCTCCCCGGCAACGAGAAATCCGATGTATGGCTCCGTAATCTGCCTCTATTGGAAGTGGCGGAATCCTGGGGCATTCATGTTGGCACGTATTCCGGGGAGAACAAGAATGCGCTTGGATACTTCCAGTTCGGTACAGGCCGGAAGGCCATCATGATGGGAGTGGAGAATCTCAGCACTTGGGCCCACGAGTTGGTTCACGCGGCCGATCATCACCTGACCAAACTCACTGATGACCGGAACATGCTGGAGATCATCGCTGAACTGGGTTCGGCCATATTGCTTGAAGCCATCGGCCACTCCCATGAGGCGGACCTTGGTGGTGCGTACGCGTACATCCAACACTATGCGGAAGCGACCGGCAAGCCGCCAGTCAAAGCCTGCATGGATGTTCTGGACCGTACCTGCCGATGTGTTTCACTGATTTTGGACACGGCTGAACAAATACAGAAGGAAGTAAGTGACAATGACAATCCAAACAATCTACAGACTGCCGGCACCCGTATGGTTGCTGCGATTCATGCCTAGAATCCAACGCTGGATGTTGTACCTGCTGTGCTAGCCACAAAATACACTTACTAAACAGGAGATTTATCACAATGGGATTCACGAGATACTGGATTCGGCCCAAGGAACTGGACGTAGAACGGTTTGCACAGTTTTCAGCCGCGTGCCAGGAGGTCTGCAAGGACTTTCAGGACCAATTGGTGGATGCCGTTTTCAATGATACGGAGGTGCGTTTCGACGCTACACCGGGATGCGAAACGTTCTTCATTGAGCGGATTTCCACCCACAGACAAAGGGAGGACGGCGTCTTTGAGTTCTGCAAGACCCGTCAACTGCCATACGACACGGTCGTCGAGCAGTGCTTGGTCCTCCTCAAAGATCATTTTCCCGAGGTGACCATTCCCGACCCATCCTGAACGACAATCCACCAAGCGAATTAAGGGCGGAAACCCCCTAAAAAGGGCTTCCGCCCTTGTTGTTTCCTGTCTGAACCGGGGGAAATCCTGACTATCGATAATCGGGCGTTATCGCTAGTCAGCCCATCCCCAATGGAGCATCAATATGACCAACGAAATCGTCTTATCGGAGCCTGCCCATGCACTTGGGCCGGTGCTCCAGCAAGCGGAGGAATACATTCGCCAAAGCAAGTCTGCCAACACCAGGATGGCCTATGCCAATGACTGGGATCAGTTCCAGAAATGGTGTCTGGTCCACCGGGTTGCCTCCCTTCCTGCCAGACCTGAAACTGTTTCCCTGTACATCGCCGACATGGCAGAACAGTTGAAACCCTCCACCATTCAGCGGCACCTATCCTCGATTTCTGTCGCTCATCAGGCAAAAGGTCACGAAAGTCCAACTCATTCATTGCTCGTGCGCGCCACGGTCACTGGTGTGCGGCGTGTCATGGGCGCTGCCAAAGACAAAAAGTCCCCAGTAAGGGTGGCCCATTTGATTCACCTGGGGGATGTGCTTCCAAAGAATCTTCAAGGAATACGGGATAAGGCTGTTTTCCTCATTGGATATGCCGGCGCGTTTAGGAGAAGCGAGCTGGTGAACTTGGATGTGGAGGATGTGCATTTCGAGTCCGAAGGCGTGCGCATCACCGTGCGGCATTCCAAAACGGACCAGGAAAGCATTGGCCAAACGAAGGACATCAACTATGCGGTCCATTCCGTCAATTGCCCAGTGAAGTCCTTGAAGAAGTGGATTGAAATGGGTGCCATTGAGTCAGGGCCTTTGTTCAGATCTGTCAACCGCCATGGACAAATCTTGCCGCAGAGATTGACCCCTCAGAGCATTGCATTGGTTGTGAAAAGGGTTATGCAGGCACTGCGGATGGACCCTGACCAGTTCAGTGGGCACTCTTTGAGGGCTGGGTTTGTAACTGACTGTATCAAATCTGGAGTGCAGTCGCAGGTTATTAGGCGAGTCACTGGACACAGGTCTGAGTCCACTTTGTCCGAGTACTTCAGGGAAGCTGATACTTTTGATTACAACATAGTTGCAAAACTGGGGTTGTGATGGGGGGAAGAACGGCGTGGAGTAGCCGTTCTTTCTTTTTGAAGTCTTCATCTGCCAATCCCCCAAGAATAATCCTCGGGGCAAGAGGACGGTAATAGAACGGTTTCTGCTCGGAATAAAACGGTTGGACGTTGTGCGCGGGGATGTGCTGTGCGCAGAATATACTATGCTCTGAGAATACCTGAGAGTCAATGTCGGATGAACTGACCTATCCCCAGTTTGGTGCCGCCTGCAGCGTGACCAGAAACCTTAACGCATCCAGTGCGTATTGCAGGCACACGCCCTTTTGCCTGATGTAGAGATACCCCATGCGCAACAGGTTGATGACGCGCATCTTGCAGGT
>CAIJOU010000213.1 GCA_903822375.1 Candidatus Hydrogenedentota bacterium | reverse complement strand
GCGTCCTCCGCGCCTCTGCGTTACGGTATTCTTTCCCCCCCCAGAATGCCGACGCCCATACTGCAATTCTTGAAGTGAACGGTACGCTAAAGCTTATTGGAGATTGTTGACGATGCGCTTGATGCCATCCACCAAGCGGATCTCGTGGAAGTTCATGTTCAGACCAAGATGGGTATCGGTCAGACGGAGATAGGTGAGCGTTTTGGCGTGATCCTTTTCTGTCATGAACTCTTTTGCCTTCACGTCGACAATGACTTTTCCTTCTACAAGGAGGTCAAGCCGCAAATCCGTGGCCAACTTGACACCTTTGTAGTCGATGGGCACGGGTTTCTGGCGTTTGAAGTTGATGCCGCGAAGGCGGAATTCCTGGCAAAGCGCCTCCTCGTACACCGACTCCAGAAGGCCCGGACCAAGCGTTCTATGGACTTCAATGGCGGCGGCAATGATGAGTTCGGAAATGACATTTTCGTGCATGGTTCTTCCTCCTGTGCTGTTGGACTTCCCGAAACCCTTTACGGAAGCAGTTTATCGCAGAGGCGCGGAGGACGCAAAGGAACGCGGAGGAAGACAGTGGAGAATCTGCCCTATTCTTGCCCCCTTCTCCTCTCTGCGTTCCTCCGCGTCCTCCGCATCTCTGCGTTTCTTCTTCCTCGGTTTTGCGTTCGCAATTCTTGACCAGGCCTGAACTTATAACAACCCATGCCTGCCTGAATACTGGCGCCTGTGGTATACTTCCATATTCAAACGAGGAACCTGTATTCATGCCCATTTCTGACGAATCCAAGATGATTTCCATACCCCGGCCGCCGGTTACGGAGAAGGCGATGCTGGTGCGCGTGGCGCTGCCCGGCGACAGCGAGCTGGAGGTGGAGGACTCGCTGGAGGAACTGCGCCAGTTGGCATGGACGGCGGGTGCGGAGATTGTGCTGACGATAGTGCAGCACCGCGATCGGCCGAATCCGGCCACGCTGGTGGGCGCGGGCAAACTGGAGGAGATGAAGCTGGCGGTGCAGGAGATGGGCATCGAGGTCGCCATATTCGACTCGGACCTTACGGCGGCGCAGGGCAGCAAGCTGGAAAAGGCGCTTGAGATCAAGGTCGTCGACCGCACGCAGTTGATTCTAGACATTTTCGCCCAGCGCGCGCAGACGCGCGAAGGCCGCAAGCAGGTCGAACTGGCGCAGTTGCAGTACCTGCTGCCGCGCCTTTCAGGCCGCGGCTCCGTCATGCGCCAGCAGGGCGGCATCGGCGTGCGCGGCCCCGGCGAGCAGAAGCTCGAGGTGGACCGCCGCGTCATCCGCTACCGGATCGGCCTGCTCAAGGAGGAACTGGAGGAGGTGCGCCAGGACCGCCGCATCCAGCGCAAGCGGCGCAACGAGGCGGGCACGCCGCGGGTGGCATTGGTGGGCTACACCAATGCGGGCAAGTCATCGCTGTTGAACGCGCTCACGGCCGCGGGCGCGCTGGCCGAGGACAAACTTTTCGCCACGCTCGACCCGCTGGTGCGGCGCTGCACGCTGCCCGGCGGCGGCGAGGTGCTGCTGGCCGACACGGTGGGCTTTGTGCGGCGGCTGCCGCACACGCTGGTCGCGGCGTTCCGCGCCACGCTGGAGGCGGTCAACGAGTCGGACCTGCTGCTGCTGGTGGCGGATGCGGCCCATCCCACGATGGAGGAGCACATCCGCACGGTGCGCCAAGTGCTGGAGGAAATCGGGGCCGCCGCGGTGCCCATCATCCGCGTGTACAACAAGACGGACCTGCTTGAGCCGGAGCAGGTCGAGGGACTGCTCTCCGGCCGCGACCCGTCGGTCGCGGTTTCCGCACGGCTGGGTACCGGCCTCGACGGCCTGCTTCAGGCCGTGGCGGACCACATCGGCGCGGGCCGCACGCGGCTGCGCCTGCGCATCCCGCAGGACAAGGCGGCGGCGCTGGTGCAAATTCATGAACGGGGCCGCGTGGTCAGCAAGACCTACGAGGGCAACGATATTCTGCTGGAGGTGGAGGTGGACGCCTCGGCCGCGGGCGCGCTGGCCGCCTACGCGGAGCCTGACTCATGACCGCGCCGTTCATCCGCATACGGGCCGCGGCAATTATTGTCGAGAAAGGCCGCATCCTGCTGGAGAAACACGCCAAGGACGGCCGCGAATACTGGGTGCTGCCGGGAGGCGGCGTGGACCCCGGTGAAACGCTCTCCGACGGACTGCGCCGGGAACTGCGCGAGGAAATCGGCATTGAAACCGAAACGGGCGAACTCGCCTTTGCCTGCGAGGCCATTGCGCCCGACGCCTCACGCCATATTGTGCAATTGGCCTTTCTGGCCTCGATCACGGGCGGAACGCCCCGCGTGACCGGCCTGGACCCGCGCGTGGCCGATGCGGCGTGGTTTCCCGTGGAAGAAGTGGCGGGCCTGGAAATGTATCCGGCCATTCAGGACCACCTCGCGGCGGCGTTGCAGGCGGGCCTCCCGCACCGTGCCGACAGTCTGGGCAATGTGTGGAGATGACGGGCGGAGACAACTGCGGCATGGTTGATTCCCTGCGTGAACGCCAAGGAAAACATAAGTGCCTGTGGACGGGCTGCTTAAATCCCCCTTTGAAGGGGGTGGTTCGCGAAAGCGAACCGGGGGATGTAAGGATGCGAGACAAGACCCGGAAGCACATCCCCCGCCGCTTAGCGGCTGCCCCCCTCCTCCGGCGGGCCATGGCCTTCAAAGGGGGACCTAAGACAACATCCCCCGGTCCTTCGGGCCTGCCCTTTCAAAGCGGGATTGATTACAAGAATTCCCCATCCCTTTGCGGATGCCCCGCCCAAACAGGTACCATTCTCCCGGAGGCCGCGCAACGCCGCGTGTCGGCGTGGAAACGGCGCGGTCTGGTGGCAAACCGATGACGCTTGCAAACCGCATCACCCTGTTCCGCCTGGCCATGGTGCCGGTGTTTTGCGCCATGGTCTACACCTACACCGCCGACCTCTACCTGCTGCGCGCGGCCGCAGCGGTCGTTTATGCGCTGGCCGCCGTGTCGGACGCGCTGGACGGCTGGGTGGCCCGGCGCTTCAAGCAGGAATCCGCGCTCGGCAGAAGGCTTGACCCGCTGGCCGACAAGCTGCTGATTAATCTTGGTTTCGTGTTCATGGCGGCGAACGAGCAGTTTGTCCCCCATGTGCCGCTGTGGTTCCCCGTGGCGGTGCTGGCGCGCGACGTGTTTATCGTCATGGGTTCGTGGGTGATCAACGAGTTCTACGGACCCGTGCGGGTGAAACCGCGGCCCGCGGGCAAGGCCACCACGGCACTGCAAATGTTTACGCTTATCGCCCTGATCCTGGCGCTGCCGGGATCGGAACTGTTGATTTGGATAAATCTCGCGTTCTGCGTGTGGTCCGCCGTCGATTACTTTTTGTTCGGCTGGGCCCAGGTGGCGGAGAAGGAGACCCCGCAATGACAAATTCAGCCGGTCCCGGCAAGGCAAAGCCGCCCCTCGTGGCGATTTGCGGCCGGCCCAACGTCGGCAAGTCCACCCTGTTCAACCGCATGATTGGCAAGTCACGCGCCATCGTCCATGACCAGGAAGGCATCACCCGCGACCGTTTCTTCGGACGCGGCATCTGGTTCGACCGGGTGATCCGCGTGGTTGACACGGGCGGCATCATCGAAAACCCGGTCGATGAGATTTCGCGCAAGATGCAGCAGCAGGTGCGCGCCGCGCTGGACGAGGCCTCGGTCATCGTTCTGGTTGTCGACGGCCAGCAGGAAATCACCCGCACCGACCGGCTTATTGCCGAGGAAATCCAGCGGCTGCGCAAACCGGTCGTGCTCGCGGTGAACAAGCTGGACAATTACAAGATGTCCGAGAACCGCTTCGACTTCTACGAACTCGCCATGGGCGACCCGTTGTCCGTGTCGTCCGGCCACGGCCTCGGCGTCGAGGAACTCATGCAGGAGGTGATGAAGCACCTCCCGGACGCGCCGCTCGCCACGCCGGAAACGGCTGCGGCCGGGGAAGGCGAGGAGGACGCACCCGCCGTCCTCACCAGCAAGGTCACCCGCGTCGCCATCGTGGGACGGCCCAACGTGGGCAAGTCCTCCTTCATCAACGCCATCCTCAACGAGGAACGCACCATCGTTTCGGAGGTCCCGGGAACCACGCGCGACGCCATTGATGTTGATTTCACCTGGCAGGACCGTGAATACCTGCTGATCGACACGGCCGGCATGCGCAAGAAGGCCGGCATCCGCGAGGATGTCGAGCGCTTCAGCGTCACCCGGTCGCTGCGCGCCATCCGGCGCGCCGATGTTTGCCTGGTCATGGTCGAGGCGACCGAGGGGCTGGCCGATCAGGACAAGCGCATCATTGGTTATGCCATCGAAAACGGCACGCCCATCATCCTCGTCTGGACCAAGTGGGACCTCATTGAGGACAAGGAGAAACGGTTTAAGGCGCTTGTGGACGACATCGACCTGCAAATGCCGCAAATCAAGTTCGTGCCGTGGCTGACCATTTCAAACCTGACCCGGCTGCGTCTCTTCAAGACGTTCGACATGATCGACGAGGTGGCGGCGGAGGCCAAGAAGCGCATTGCCACCGCGGAACTCAACCGGCTGATCGACAAGATCAAGGCCAAGCACAATCCCCCGAGCCAGAAGGGCAAGCACGCCAAGATTCTCTACGCGACACAAGCCAGCACGAACCCGACGGTCTTCATCATCTTTGTAAACCAGATAAAGCTGTTCCATTTCAGCTATATGCGCTTCATTGAGAACCAGATTCGCGAGGAATACGGCTTCAAGGGCATACCGATCCGCATCGAACTGCGCGAAGAGAAATCGAAATGAGCGCGAACGGCCTGGTCATTCCCGCCGCCATCGCTTTCTCCTACCTGCTCGGATCCGTGCCCACGGGCCTGTGGCTGGGGCTGAAGCTGCGCAACATCGACATCCGCGAGCACGGCAGCCGCAACATCGGTGCGACCAACACGCTGCGGGTGCTGGGCAAGAAACTCGGCGCGATCACCCTTGCGATGGACGTGCTCAAGGGCTGGCTGCCCGTGGCCGCCGCCCTCTGGCTCAATGTCTGGGACTACCTGCCGATCCTGTGCGGGCTCGCGGCCATCCTGGGCCATACCTTCTCCGTGTTTCTCCGGTTTCGCGGCGGCAAGGGCGTGGCCACCAGCACCGGCGTGTTCCTGGGGCTTGCGCCCATGCCCACACTGATTGCCGCACTGGTGTTCGGCGTGGTGGTGGCCGCGACGCGGATGGTCAGCGCCGGAAGCATTGCCGCCGCCGCCGTGCTCAGCGTGGCCGTGTTCTTTTTTCCCGCGTCCATACCGGTCCGGGTGGTAACCGTGGTGGTGGCGGCGCTGGTCATCCTCAAACATCGGGCCAATATTCAGCGCATAGTCAAGGGCGAGGAGAGCCGGATTTAGGCTGCGGCGGAGCCGTAAGCTGAGAATCCAGAAGTTAGAAGTCAGAATCCAGAATAAGTAAATACAGCATTCTCTCTTCGGCACAGCGACTCACCGACGTTTTGGCATGAAGAGCTTCAAAGAAGGTAGTTCGAATTGCTGGACATAAGTGTGGAGTCCAATAGGACAGATGGCTTTGACCGGCGTGACCGCTCCATCGCGGCGGCGGCGGCGCTGGCAGCGCTTGCGGTGTACTGCTTCACGCTGGCCCCGACCATCACCGGCGAGGACAGCGGAACCTTTGTCACCGCGGCAAGAACGCTTGGCGTGCCCCATCCCCCCGGCTATCCGCTCTACTGCATGATCGCCCACGCGTTCACCTGGCTGCCCGCGGGCGGCATCGCATGGCGTGTCAACCTCATGTCCGCCGTCTTCGGCGCCGCCACAGTGTATCTGCTTGTGATGCTGGTCATCCTGTTCACCCGCAACCGCATCGCCGCCGTGGCGGCCGGGTTGCTCTTCGCCTTTTGCCAGGAATTCTGGGAACAGGCCGTCATTGCCGAGGTGTACACGCTTACGGCGTTCTTCTTTGCCCTGTGCCTTTTGCTGCTTTTCCAGTGGGAGCGCACCCGAAGTGACCGCCTGCTGCTTGTGTTTGCCATGGCCTTTGGCCTCGGCACGTCGGTTCATGACACCTTCCTGCTGTTGGCGCCGTGGTTTGCGTTCTTTGTCCTGCTGCATGACCGTGCGGCGGCAGGCCGAATCCCCGACCCGCGCCGGTGGGCGTTTTACGCCGGCTTGTGCGCACTGTCCGCTGCGTTCTGTCTCGCTACGTTTCTCTACCTCCCGCTGCGCGCCGCCGCCCATCCGGGGGTGAATTGGGGTGATCCCGAAACCTTTGCGGGAGTTTGGCGGCACGTACGGCGCGCACAGTACGACTTCATGGTCACCCAGTACCCGCACAGTTTTGACCGTTTTCTGAATCAGATGGGGGCCATGGGCGCCATGTACCTCCGCCAGCCCATGCTCGGCGCGGACCTCATCGGTTTCATGATTCTGCTTTGGCGAAGGCCCGGTCATGCGCTGTTTCTCGCCGGGTGCGCCGTTTCCGTCGTCACGGGATTCACGCTGTGGCAGAATCCCGAACTAACCCGCGACTGGCTCTGGGTCATGTCTGTGTTTTCCATCCCCGCCTACCTAATTGCGGCCCTGTGCGCGGGGTTGTTCTTTGACGCAGCCTGGCAGCGCAAGCCCCTTGTCGCCGCGGCGGTGATGGCGGTCTGTGTTGCCGTGCCCCTGGG
Source organism: Candidatus Hydrogenedentota bacterium (assembly GCA_903822375.1). GTDB lineage: Bacteria > Hydrogenedentota > Hydrogenedentia > Hydrogenedentales > CAITNO01 > CAITNO01. The sequence goes on along the minus strand of CAIJOU010000213.1, from coordinate 2,998 downwards.
TCTCAATTGGCGTCAGAACGACAAGAGTCACTATTACTGGGCCTATGATTATGGCCTTAACATTCTGAACTCGCTGGACAAGGACGCCATTTACGTGTCCGCCTCCGACCATGGCGGCTTTTCCGTGCTCTATCTGCAAAACGTTGAGGGGCTTCGGCCCGATGTCGCCAATGCGCGCACCTACGGCTATGTGCAGCTCGCCGAGTTTGAGAACCTTCCCCCGGACTTGAAAGAGAAGGCGGGCCCCCATCCCCGCCGTGCCTTGGAACCCCAACTCTTCTCATGGCTCATTCCCAACACCAAACGTCCCGTGTATTTCGAGGAACCGCCCGTGTTCTCGCCGGAATCCGGAATTCGCCTTGTTCCGGCGGGCCTGCTCTGGCGGGCGCTGCGGCCCGGTGAACCCGTGCCGCCGGAAAGGGACTTTTGGGCGGGATACCGGTGGCCAGACTTCAAGGACCGCCGCGGCGATTTCACGGCGGACACCATTCTCTGCGACATTCATTTGTCCATGGCGCAAAGCCAGTACTACAAGGGCGCGCAGGAGTCGGACAAGGCTTTGAAGGAAGCCTGCCAACGCGCCGCGCGCGCCGAAATTGCCTATGCGTTCACCGCCTACGGACGCGACCCCGCCATACTCAACAACGCCGGCACGCTGTGCGCCAGTTACGGCGACTATGAAATCGCCGGTGCCCTGTTTCGGGAGGCTTTGGAACGCCTGCCCGGATTGACTGCGGCCCGCAACAACCTTGAACGCATGGGGGAGAACATGGACACACCAAAGAACGCCCGGCCCTTTTCCTATTATGTCCGCCGTTTTCCGATGCTGCTGCTTCTGGCCTACCTGGGCGTCGTGGCCGTGTTCTATTTCGCGCAGCGGCCCATGCTGTTCATCACCGATCGGGCGATGGTGCTCGACCCGTCCGTTTATAACTGGACCTTTGAGAACGTCGTGCTGGACGTTAACGGAAAGAAGACCCACGGGTGGTTTGTGCCGCACGAAAACGCCCGCGGCGTGGTCCTGTTTTCCCACGGCAACGCGGGAAACATCTCCGGCCGGCTGGAGTCCGTTGGGCTGTTGCGCTCGATGGGTTTCTCCGTGCTGGTTTATGACTACGGCGGATACGGCAACAGCACCGGCAACGCCTCCGAGAAACGCTGCTATGCCGACGCGCGGGCCATGTGGAAATGGCTCACCGAAACCAAGAAGGTGCCGGCAGACAAGATATTACTGTTCGGCCGCTCCTTGGGCGGCGCGGTCACCTGCGACTTGGCCGCCGAAGTCACCCCCCGTGCCGTCGTGATGGAAAGCACCTTCCTGTCCGTGCCCGACGTGGCCGCGGATGTCTTTCCCTGGCTGCCGGTACGCCTGCTCGCCTCGTACAAGTTTGCCAACGTCGACAAGGTCGCCAAGATTCACGTTCCCCTGATGATGGTGCACAGCCCGGACGACACCACGATTCCCTACGCCCACGGCAGGAAGCTCTTTGAACTGGCCAACGAACCGAAGACCTTCGTCGAAATCCACGGCGACCACAACGACGGGTTCGTGCAGTCCAAGGATGTGTATGCGGCCGCATGGAAGAAGTTCGCCGAGCCGCTGTTCCCGCAGAACTGAAAAGCCAGGGGAGAATGACATGGCGAAGAACAAGCCGAAACGGACACTGTGGTATTACCTCAGGGAGGCAGCCATCATGTACCTGATGGTGGCTGCGGGCATGTACCTGCTGCAGAGTTTCATGCTGTTCCATCCGGACAAGAAAGTGCGCTACACGCCGGCGAACCATCACTGGGAATTTGAGAGTATTGTGCTTGATGTAAACGGGGAGAAGACGGATGGTTGGTATATCCCCCTCGAAAACGCCCGGGGAGTCATGCTTTTCTCGCACGGCAATGAGGGAAACATCGCCGAATGGCTGCCTTTTGTCCACACTTTCCGCAAGCTGGGGTTCTCCGTGCTGCTTTACGACTATGGCGGTTTCGGCAGGAGCACCGGCCGGCCCTCCGAAGAAAGGTGTTACGCCGATGGCCGCGCCATGTGGAACTGGCTCACCAAGGTCAAGGGCATCCCGCCTGAGAAAATCCTCCTGTACGGACAGTCCCTGGGCGGGGGGGTGACGGCCAACCTTGCCGTCGAAGTGACTCCCCGCGCCGTGGTGTTGGACAGCACCTTCACCTCCATACCCGATGTTGGAGCCCGCATGCTTCCGTTCCTGCCTGTGCGTCTGCTGTGCAGTTACCGGTTTGACAATGCATCCAAAGTGCCCAACATCCACGTCCCGGTCATGGTAATCCACAGTCCGCAGGACCAGCTCACCCCCTACTCCCACGGCCAAAAACTGTTTGAATTGGCCAACGAGCCGAAGACCTTTCTGGAGATTCACGGCAGACATGTCATGGGGTTCACGGACTCCGAGGCAATTGTTTCCAAAGGTCTGGAGAAGTTCCTGGCCCCCCTGTTCCCCACCCCCGTTACGCCATCTCCCATCCCATAACTCCCATTCCATCCCATAAAACAGCTGCGGCGGAACCGACCCTCAGGCCCGTTCCGCCGCAAATAACTTTGTATTGTGTCAGCTTCTGACTAGATGACCGCCTGCTGGCTCATCGTCTTGGTGCCGATGGTGTCCCAGCCGCCGTCAACCTTCTTGGCCGCCCGGGCTTCGAACTTCTCGACGATGACCGCGCCGCCCTTCACGAGCACCTTGCCCGTGACAACGATCGTCTTGCCGACATTGGCGTCGCCAACGGCCAGGTCGGCCGCAGCCTTCACCGGAACGTAGTACAGCGTGCGTCCGGCCAGGCCTTCAACCGGCTTGCCCGCCGCGTCCACGGCTTCCTTGACCACCAGGGCGTTCAGCTTGGCCAGCGGGCCGGCGGGGTCCGCATCCAGGCCCTTGCCGTAAGCCGCGAGCACATTGACGTTTGTGCCCGTCACTTTCGCGGCGACCGGCACTTCGGCCGGGGCGGCCGGCGCAGCGGCCGGCGCAGCGGCCGG
>CAIJOU010000212.1 GCA_903822375.1 Candidatus Hydrogenedentota bacterium | reverse complement strand
AGAGGGAAGAAGGAACCTCAACAGCGCCTTGACAACCCATGGCAACAACTACATAATGAACCCAGCGGGTGCTTCACTTTTGGACCGCCACCCGCTCACTTCTCGACCGCCGCAGACACCCGATGCTGTATACGCCAGAATCAGAAATATGGAGGTTCCCACCGCCATGACCAGCAGCACGGAAGAAGCCATTGCCAGCAGCCGTGCGCGTGCGATGGCGGAAGTGCGGACGGGCAGGGTCAGGAAAAAGGCGCTTCCAGTTCCAAACAGGTCCTCATGGTTGCGCATCAGCAATAGAATATGGCACAGGAATGCAGCGCCGCAGGTCATAAGTGTGGAGGTTAAGAAGGCCACCCAGGCGAAGTCGATGCTCGTGAGAGAGAGACGGTCACCAGAACCGAAGCTCGACACCACCATCGCCCACCCTCCGGCCAGGACCAGCCCGATCAGACTGAGTGACGCGGCCCACATTGGAAAGACTTGGCCGTACCGGCGCCAGCCCAGCCAGAACAGTGCCGAGCCCGGCGACGAAAAGGTTCGGATTTGGCCGCGGCCGAGGTCGAATAACTCCTGTAACGCGGCAATTCCGTCGCGATTCCGTCCACTATGATGGGCGGAAAGCGAAATGTACGAAGATGCCAAGGCAAACAGCATGGCCGTACAGGCGGCGTAGCCGCTTCGGTGACCGGTGTTGAGGCCGGGCTCTAGCACCGGCAGCACACAGCAGAAGGCCAGGATCTCCGTGGCGACAGCCATCGGCAAACCCTTGAACTCGTTCTTGATGCCCGACAGGTGGAATAGACTTTGGGTGAGACTGGCCAGGGCGATGCACAGCAGCGGCATCTGCCAGAACTGAAGCACCACCCGTGGACCCTCCTGCTGCTGGATAACCTCCCCAAAGAGGCGAAGATGGACCGCGGTGGCCGTGCATGCGCATGCGCCGACAACGACGATCACATACCCATAGAAAAGGGCCAGGTACCGGCGGGTTGACAGCGGAAGCGTCAGCAGGCTCGGGTGCGGAAGAAAGGAACTGGCCGAGCCCCACATGAACAGGCATCCTCCGAACACGGCAATCAGGAAGACCTGGACGGTGAGATTGATATAGCCCAGGGAAGACCCCGACGCGCCAGTGTCCGCAGCCCGGACAATAAACGGCACGGCGACGCTAAGCGCGGAGAGCAGCAGGATGTTCCAGCGCGACATGCGCCAGAAATACCACAGCATGGCCCGGGTGGACGGTTGCATGGTTTACCCCTCCCTGCCCGCAAGAACTCGGCGGTTGCGTTTGCCCGTGACGCGCGCGACGAAGATTTCCTCCAAAGATGGCTCCGTCTCCTCCATGATGGCCGCGCCAAGCTTCGTCGCTGCATCGCGGCCCGTTTCGGTGTCGCCCTCGAACAGGCAGGTCCATTCCAGGCCGGAGCCTTCCCATGACAGCGCACCGTCAAACCGGGGCGGTTTGTCGCAGGGAGTGGGGAAGTGGAGCGTGAAGGAGCGGTAACGCGATTTGATGTCGGTGAGGAGGCCGTTCCACGCAAGTTTGCCCTCGTGCAGGAAGGCAAGGTGGTCGGCCACGTATTCCACCTCGTCCAGCAGGTGCGACGAAAACAGCACGGTCCGCCCCTCGTCGGCCACGGTGCGGATCACCGCTCCCAATATATCGCGCCGCACGACGGCGTCCAAGCCCGACGAGGGTTCATCAAGCAGCAGCAGGTCGGGCCGGTGCGCCAGGGCCAGCAGCAGTCCCATCTGGGCGCGCTGCCCCCGGCTCAGCGTGCCCACCTTGGTTGTGGGGTCCAGGTCGAAGGTGTTGCGCAGTTCCTCGGCGTAGGCCGGGTCCCAGTCGGGGAAGAAGGCCTGGGTGAACAGAATCAGTTCGCCGACCCGCATCCAGTTGGGCAGGTCACGGTTCTCGGAGAGGTAGCCTATGCGTTTTAGCACCTCTTCCGGCTGCTTCACCGGGTCCATGCCGAATACGCGCACAGACCCGGACTCGGCGCGAAGCAGCCCGAGGATGTGTTTGATGAGCGTCGTTTTTCCCGCGCCGTTCTCGCCCACCAGGCCGAACACCACGCCGCGCGGGATTTCGAGCGTGACCTGGTCCAGTGCCTGTTTCCGGCGAAAGCGCCGGGAAACACTTTGGATCGCCACCGGTGTCGATGCGTCGTTCCTGCTACTCATGGCTTTCTCCCCGTTCGGCGGCGCGCTGCTCATGGCGCGTCCGCATCAATTCCATCAGTTCCTCGAAGTTGAATCCCAACTGGCCCGCTTCCGCCAGCAGTCCGTCCACCCTGTCGCGCAGGCGTTCTGTCCGCTCCCGCTTGGCCATGGGGGAACCGCTGTCAGAGATTACCGTGCCCAATCCCCGCCGCGCCGTCACGATCCCCGCCTGCTCCAGTTCCCGGTATGCCCGCGCCACGGTGTTGGGATTTACCAGCAATT
>CAIJOU010000211.1 GCA_903822375.1 Candidatus Hydrogenedentota bacterium | reverse complement strand
CCTGGATTCCCGCATTCGCGGGAATGACGGAGAGGGCGGACAGCGCGGGAACGAAGACGGGAGCGGCAGAGCATCCCGTTTGGTCGGTTCTATTCATTGTTTTGGCCGTCTTCATATTACAACGACCCCATTCTTACCCGTCCCGTGGACCGGTATATTTCTATCGGAATGCCCAGCATCCCCATCTGGGGACCAATTTCGGGGTGTGCGGCATCCTTCCTGAACCATAGGTCGAGAACGCTGTCATCCACGGTGCCGGTGGTCCAGGCGCGCTCCTCGACGGGGCGCTCGGGCGAGGGGGCAAAAAGGATGCTGAAGCGCTGCGTGGTGGACCCGCTCGTGCCCAAGTCCAGCTTTCCGCCCGTGTCAAACACGTGCGCCGGAAGCGGCACTTTCGCGGTCGCGTCAAACTGCGCCTCGCGCACCGTCGGATCAGGATCGATTGGGGCGGTGTACAACACCACCGGCGTCATGCCGATCAGGCTGAGGCCGGCGCCATATTCGGACACGAAATTCGCGTCTGTGGCGGAATTCCCCGTCAGCCCGTACGCATAGGCGGGACCTGTCGGCGGCATTGTGGAGGACACAGGCGGCACGTCAAGCAGGACGGAATAGCCGACCGGAAAAGGTTGAAACTCGCCGCCGCTGTCAGGCGTGGGCACGTAGAGGCCCGCGTAACTGCCCATGTCTTCCGGGAGCTGATAGACGACCATCGCCCCGCGCAGCGTGCGCACGGGTTGCCGGCGCAGGCTGTCCATGATGGGGGTGTCGGCGGGATTGCCGTCCAACTCGTAGACCACGGCGGTCTTGACATTGTAGGTGGACGCATGGACACGGGCCGCGCGAATCACGGTGTAGAGCGTTCGTGCGCCGCGGTCCATGTCGTTCTGCGAGAACATGCGCAGGATCGGGATGGAAATGCCCATGAGGATGCCGACAATCGCCAGCACCACCAGCAATTCCACCAGGCTGAACCCGCCCGATCTGTTTCTGCCTCGCATGATCATGGATTCACCCGGGCGCTTCGCCCTTCCGTCCCGCGCTTCAGGCGCGCCGCGCGCCGTCCGGGCGGGGCCATACAGACCCCGCCCGAACCGTGCCCGGAGTATACTCAGTTGGTAAACCGGGACCAGGTCGAATCCTTGTCCCAGTTGTTGATGTCGTCGCCGCCGCCGATGTCCGACCCGTCCTGCGCGTTGGGATACCAAGTCGCCGCATTGCCGGGTTCAAACGCCGCCGTGTACATCATCTGGCCGTTGCGCATGTTCTCACCCAGCGACCAGATATAGACCGACTTGTTGGTGTCCGCCGGGAAACCCACCTTGTCAGGCCACGTATTGCCGTCATCCCCGACGATGGTGTTCAGTTGCGCGTCAGACGCGAGATAGTTTGTGTTGTTGTTGTTGTTCTTTATGCAGAAGGCGTCGAACTTCGGCTGACGGCCGGAAGTGCCTGTGTCCACGCTGAACTTGCGGAAGTATATCGGGGTAAACGTGTTCGCCGACGGCGGGGTGGAAATGTTCCATGGTCCCGCGAAGAACTGGTATGAACTTCCCCACGGGTCGTTGCCGACGTCCATGTAGCTCGTGCCGAGCTTGGACAGCACGTTGCGGTCAACGTACAGTGTCGCGACGCTGGTGCCGTCCTGCAGCACATCGCGTCCGGACCGCAGCAGGTCGTAGACCACACTCGTGTAAATCTGAACGGCCTTTTCCAAATTGCCGGCCCCCGCTTTTGCCCACCATGCGCGGGTGATACTGCCGGCCGGAACACTGGGATCAGGTCCTGCGACCATGAGGGGCACGGCTCCCGGTTTGAATATCTGGCCCAGATTGCTGCGGCCCGCATCGGTAACCATGGCCGTGATGGCCGTGTCCATGCCCTGGATTTCCGCAAGAGCCCGCGTCACGCGGGCCCGCCCGATGAATTTGGCCGCGTTCGGCACGACGATGGCCGCCAGTATGGCGATGATTGCCATGACCACCAGCAGTTCCACCAGGGTAAAGCCCCGTTTGTTCCTCATGTCTGCGTCCTCCTTGTCGCCCCGTCCCCGGGGCTTCGTTGTTCCCAAGCTGCCTGCCTGCATCCGTTTTATTGCTTTCTGCGCCGTCACTTGTTGTTGATCTGGTCGCCGAGCGTGAAAATGGGCAGATAAAGAGATATCACGATAAAGCCGATGATACCGCCGAGCACGATGATGATAATGGGTTCGAGCAGCGAGAGCATGGCCTCCACGGCCACCTCAACCTCCGAGTCGAAGATGTCCGCCACCTTCATGAGCATGGCGTCCAGACTTCCCGTCTCCTCCCCGACGTCGATCATGTTCACCACCATGGTGGGGAACACCTTGCACTTGTCGAGCGGGGCGGCGATGGTTTCGCCCTCCTTGATGCTCTCGTGCACCATGTCTACGGCGTTCTGGATGACCTCGTTGCTGATGGTCTCGCGGGTGATCTTGAGCGCCTGAAGGATCGGCACGCCGGAGGTGATCAGCGTGCCCAGCGTGCGCGCGAAGCGCGCCACGGCCACCTTCACCACGAGGTCGCCGATGAGCGGCACTTTCAGAATGACCCGGTCAAATATGTGTTTGGTGGTCTTGAACTTGAAGAGCACTTTCAGCCCGATGATGCTCCAGCAGATGGCGCAAATCAGAATCCACCACTTGTAGAACATGAAATCGCCGGCCGCCATCAGGAACTTGGTCGGTGCGGGGAGCGTGCCGCCAAACTGGTCGAAAATGTCCGCAAACACGGGCACCACCTTGATCAGCAGGAACGACACGATGGATGCCGCGATGATGATGACGGCGATCGGGTAGATCAGGGCGCCCTTGACGCGCCGTTTGAGGGCCTCGCGGCGCTCCATGAACATGGCCAGCCGCTGCAGCACGACTTCGAGCATACCGCCCACCTCGCCCGCCCGGACCATGTTTACAAACAGGCGGTCAAACTGCTTGGGATGCTTGGCCAGCGCCTCGGCGAAGGTGGAGCCGGACTGGATGTCGGTCGAAATCTCGCGCAGAATATCGCGCAACAGGCACGGCTTGAGCTGGGTGATCAGCACGTTGAGGCTGCGCAGCAGGGGCAGGCCGGCGTCGATCAGCGTGGAAAGCTGGCGCGTCATCACCACAAGCTGCTTGGTCTTGACGCCGCCGAAATAAAGCTCGTCCAGCCCGCGTTTCTTGTGCGCCGCCTTGCGCTCGTCGGCCCGGGTCGCCTCGCGGATGTTGGTCGGGAACAGGCCGAGCGACTTGATGTCGTTGATGGCGAGGGCCTGCGAGTCGGCCATCATGACGCCGAAGACCTGCTTGCCCTCTTTGTTAAGCGCAAAATATGCGAATTTTGGCATGGCCGCTCTCCTAGTCCTCGTATTTGTCGGTGTGGTCCATGATT